>NZ_AHAM01000225.1 GCF_000236565.1 Mesorhizobium alhagi CCNWXJ12-2
CACTATCGTTCAGCAAGCAGCCCTATGCCGGAGCTATCTGGACAGGCTCCTAGTAGGAAGGAGCGGCCGAAGCTGGCCGAATGCGTCGACCCGAATCATCCCGAGTCTGTGGATTATCGTTGGCTGGGACGCGAGGAGCAACGAATGCGATTTGAAGACGAGAAGCCAACCCTGCCAGCGAGAACGAATTTCACACCTTCGGTCCTGAAGGATTTCTGCTGCGACCTGGAAACGGATTGCAGATGCCGGCCCGACATGCGTCCGACCTGTGAGTACAACGTGAAGGCGCGGCCCGCGCCCAACAGCGTCATATATCAGCACAACTTAAAATTTAAGGTCGCGAAAAAGGCCGGCGCGGTCAAAAAGCCTTCGATGCTCCACGAGGTGAATTCGTCTCTGGCCGTTGGCCTTTTGCTTGTGCTTCTCGTAATCGCAGGGGCGGGCGCGACCGTGGCCTGGCATTTTGGCGAGTGGATCCGATCCTCCATCCAGTAAAGGTCGCATGAAGCGCATCTACAAGTGGCGTCTCCGCCGGGACGCGAGCAGGGCAGTCCCGGGTGGGGTCTTGTGGATGGCATCTTCCAGACCGCGTGTTCGACATGGTGAACCCCGCTTCGAAACGCTTGGTGAGGCAGTCTCAAGAGGCGGCGACGGCTCTCAAATCTAGATTTGACGCTGGCAACGCGATAAAAACGGCCACCTAGCAGCGTGGAAGGGACTTCGAAGCCCTCGGCGCCGGTCGAGCCGCTTAACGATCTCGAGCACTATGCGACTTGCAAATATCCTGCTGACCAACAAATCGTAGCCGACTAAAGCCAGCCGCCAAGAGGTATTAGCGATTGAAAAAGGGGAGAGGACGTTATTCCCAAATTTGATAGTCTGAGCAACGACAGGCTCCGTTTCTCGGTCGTAGTGCCGGTGTATTGTCACTGGCATCTAGTACCTGCCCTACTCGCAAGCTTAGAAAAGCAGACATTTGCCCGGCAACGCTTCGAGATCATCCTCGTCGAAAACGGACCACCGGATTCGTCAGCGCCGAGCGGAACGTTTCATAACGCGCAGATTGTGCGCTGTGAAACACCCGGCTCGTATGCCGCGCGTAATCGCGGCGTGGAATACGCAGCAGGCGAATGGTTAGTTTTTACTGACGCGGATTGCCAGCCTGCGCCTCAGTGGCTGCAGGAACTCGATGAGACTGTGAGCAGGCTGGGCCAGTGGACGCTGCTAGCGGGCTCGATAGAGGTTACGCCGCGCACGTCCCATCCGGGACCTTACGAGATGTACGACCTCGTGAAGGGTATTCCGCAGGCTCGATACGTCGAGCGAGGCTATGCGGCAACCGCTAACCTGGCCGTATCGAAAGCTTTGTTTCGGCAGCTTGGCGGATTCGACGGGATTCGGTATTCGGGCGGCGATGGAGAATTCTGTCGCCGAGCCGTCTCGAACGGTTGTTCACTCGTTTATGTCGATGCAGCAAGAGTCGCTCACCCAGCGCGTGTTAGCTGGGACGAGATAAAAACGAAGGCGCGCCGCGTCAAAGGGGGGCAGCTTTCTGGCCGAGAAGGTAAGCGACGCACGTTCCGTTGGGTGCTTAGTACTCTGACGCCACCCGTACGCGGAATCTGGAACTATCTCACACATTCGCGTCATCCGCTTAGGTTCAGGGTGGTTGCTAGTGCAATCCAGCTGCGCATCTGGCTTGTTGAGATCAAAGAGCTGTTGCGCTTGAGCTTTGGTGGATCAGCGGAGAGACGCTGACCCGTTTACTGCCAACACGAACTGCCGTTTGACCGCTCGTCTCTGACGCGCTGGCGTTAGCGCATGGGCGAGGAGCGGATCACGGCCCTGCTGCAGGAAAGCCTTGCGGTGGCGGTGAAGACCGAAGCGATGAAGCCGCAGGAGACGCGGCGGGTCATCGTCGATACAACGGTGCAGCCCAAGAACGTCATGTTCCCGACCGACGCCAAGCTTATCCATCGTGCCCGTGAGCGGCTGGTGCGGCTGGCGAAGAAGACGGGGCTCGACCTGCGTCAATCCTATGCCCGGGTCGGCAAATTGGCGCTGATCAAGCATCAGCGCTATGTGCACGCCAAGCAGTTCAAGCGGGCGGGCAAGGCCCTGCGCAAGCTGAAGACCGATCTTGGGCGGTTCATCCGCGACATCAAGCGCCAGATCGCCGGCGATGCGGCATTGGACGCGATCTTCAAGTCGCCGCTCTACCAAGCCTCTACCGTGCTCGAGCAGAGGCAGCGCCAGCGCGGCCGCAAGACCTACAGTCTGCACGCCCATGACATGAGGTCGAGTGCATTGGCAAGGACAAGGCGCACGCGCCCTACGGCGTCAAAGTCCCCATCGCCACCACGCTGAAGCGCTCGAGGGGCGGCCAGTTCGCCCTGCACGCCGTGGCCCTTCCCGGCAACCCCTATGACGGGCATACGCTGGGAACGGTCATTCCCGCGATGGAAGACACCATCGGCGCCGAGATCGAGGGCATACTCGCCGACGCCGGCTGCCGCGGCCATAACGCGCCGCAAAACCACAGGTTCAGGGTCTTCACTGCCGGCCAGAAGCGTCGCGTGACGCCGGCCATCCAACGCCAGATGCGACCACGATCCGCGGTCGAGCCGGTGATCGGCCATATCAAAAGCGAACACAGGATGGGCCGCAACTACCTCGCCCACGCCAAGGGCGATGCGATCAACGCCATTCTGGCCGCCGCGGGCTACAACTTCTCCCTCCTGCTCAGGTGGCCGAAGGCGTTTTGTGGCTGGTGATCATTGCAATCACATCCGGCCAAACAGGCGAGCTGCCTACGAACTCAATTGTTCACGGCCGACGATTAAGCTTGAGATCGACGGCATTGCCAAGCGTGTTAGGGCGCTGACACCAAGACGGTGGCGGCCGTCATTCGGGCACTGAACGCGATCTCGAGATCGGGCCGGCGGGAGCGGTCCGGCGACGGAGCCAGTGGGAAGGGAGCACCTGCTGCCGACGGATCCTGGGCACCGAAGCAACGTCGTCATTTCTGGCCGGCCAAGGGAGGTTGGGCATTTGCCCTCTTCCTCCGGGCGAAACACCTGTATCGGAACTTTTTTGTCATTCCTGGCACGGATCTAGACCAATCCACTTGTTTGAAGCCTAGATCGGTGAAGATTGCTTTGTAGTTACGCTTGAAATGGCGCGGGCTTTCAGTCACCTCGTCCTCTATCGTGATGATCTTAGGGCTGACACGAGCTAACTCGCCGAAAATCCAATCACTTTCCCAGTGTATGTGTTCAAGAACGGCCATCGTATAGATCACGTGAAATGCGTTGTCGGGGATTTGTTTAATTGCTTCCTCAATAGAAGAGACAATTATGCGTGCCTTCTTAAGCTCGGGAAAGGTCTGCCGCAGGTGGTCGACAGCAGCCTGGTTAATCTCAATGCCAGCCAATCGTGGGAAGCCGGCGTTGTGAAGAAAGGCCATATTGCGACCAGCATTGCATCCGATCTCAAGAATTCGCGAATCCTGTGTAGCATGTTTCTTCATGCAGTCGATCAGAAAGAGACTGCGCCCGATGGCCCCTTTTGTGTAGGTTTCTGGCGAATTTATTTCGTCCGGGTGCTGCCAATATGCAAGTATACCGGAAAGTGACATCTGTTTTGTATTTTTAGCGTCGTTCATGGCCGTCTCTACAAGCTGGATTTCTAAGCCGGCTTTCGCTGCGCCACCGCTCCTCTCGCACAAGCTCGCTGGGAATTCAACGTCGAACGGATCAGCCAAAAGGACAACCCCTACGCGGACAAGGTCACCTGGTCGCGGGTTACCTGCTTATCGGCCAGAGACCGCTGTGCTGGCTGGATGGCGTTAAAAACAAGAAGGGCAGTAGCGTACAATTCGATTCATGCTTTGCCTCCCGGATTCCTTGCCTCCTCGCCGGAGTACAGGTTTTGCTGTTAAGGGAGCCGCCGCGAACACTCTTGCGGCACGATGAGAGTGGTGAAAGTCTGACGCTTGGTACCATGAACCGCAAGAGCCGACCCATTGCGGACGGCTGCCTTGGCCTGAATTTGGTGCGATTTGATCAAAACGTGACCTTTACAATTGGCCAACTGTCACCCTTGCTTTAAATTGGAGCAAGTTTGACTTCTGAAGCGATCGAGACGCTTGGCGAAAGACAATGATGAAAAGCCAGCCAAGTCCGTCAGTGTACATGGATGGTAGCACGGGCTGACTTCGAAGCGGCATAAAGACCTCACCTTTCCAATTTCCGCGTTGTCCGTGCCGAGCGCTCCCTTGCCCATGCAATAGCATCGCATTCCCACCCGGAGTTTGCCCCACGCGTCGGGTATCAACCGTCAGGCTTTCACCACTAGCGACAGGACTCGGCTCCAGCCGGGGGGAGACTGGGGTGAGACCGATGAAATACCGTGGGAGCGCGGTTCAGCCGAGCGAAAGCGCCAGTGGCCTTATCCTCGCCTAGGAGCAGGCGAAAGAACGGCTCCGTCACGAGACCTCGTTGAACTGGCCCTTCCATTGCAGCAGGTCCAGTCCCGCGCGGCCCTGCCGGTCCAGCAACTTGGGATTGGCGACGTAAGCGTCGGTGGCGGCGAGGAGGGACTCCGGTTGGCAAAACTCCGGTTGGCAAAACTTCGCAGTCGGTACCATCCAATGGCATCTATTCAGTTCCGATCCCCACGCCGGTCGCTGGGCTCAAAAACAAAAAACAAGCCGGTGAGTGTTCCCATCAGAAAAAGTGAATCGGACAAATCATGGCCGATCATGTTGTTGAACAGACCGCTGAGGAAGAAGCTCATCGCTATGCCGGCGGTCATGGCCAGGCCGTAGTCTCCCATTTCGTCACGCTTCTTGCGCCAGGCCAGGATTACCGGGCCGAGGAGCATCATGGCAACAATCAAGGCTCCGGGAATTCCGTCGCGTACGGCGTAGTTCAGAAAGACGTTGTGGAAATGCGAGAAGGGGAGAGGCGCTCCCGAGATGGCCTTGGTGCGCTCGATCATCAGTTCTTCGCTGTGGCCTGGCCCGTGACCGAAGAATGGCGCTTCCGTAACGAGTTGCCAGCCCGCTTTCCAGACGGTCACTCGCTTACCGAGCGATCCCGAATAATCCCCCTTTTTTACTATCTGCCCATAGTCTTCCACCAGCAGTTCGACACGGTCGCGGACGAAGGGCGTGGCAAACAATCCGAAGGCCAGCAGCGCGATTGAAAATACCGCTGTCGAGGGCAGCAGGTAACGCCGCGCCACATGATCGCGGTAGAACCAGATGCAAATCGCCGGAACGATGACGAGTCCGGGCCACAGGCCGCGAGTTCCCGACAGGATGATGCTGCCGACGGATGCGAGTGCGGCCAGCGCGAACAGCACACGCCATCGGCCGCGCGCCCGCTGGCTCGCCAGGACAGTGATTGTGAGGGCTATGAAATTAGCAAGCGCGAAGGGATAGGCGTTGCCGGCGCCACCTTCAGCCCGCAGGCCAAATCCGAAGCTCTCTACCAGGGCGATGGCGAATGCCACATAGGCGCCGCCCATCGCCGCGAGTTCGACCGCGTCTCGAACACCCGGGCGTTCCGAAACCGAAAGGCGGGAATAGATGGGCAAGAAGGCCAGATAG
>NZ_AHAM01000224.1 GCF_000236565.1 Mesorhizobium alhagi CCNWXJ12-2
CGCCCGGTCGCGCAGCAGCCGATCTTCGGCTTTGTACCAGTATGCGAAATCGCTGAGCTTGCTGTTGTTGACGATCACCAGAATGTCGAAATCGCTGCGGTAGCCCTTCATGGTGTGCGGCTCATCCCCCCAATCGCCGCGGGCGTGGGAGCCGAACAGGAGGATTTTCAGGATGCGGCCGTTCTTCTTCCAGTCGGAGCTGCTCAGCGCCAGCGCATCCTCGAATTCGATATGGAGGATTTCTAACACACGGGCCAGCTCCCGCTGCTTCTCCTCCGGCAGATGGTCAATGGTGCTCTTCATCATCGATAGCAGCTCGCGGTGGCGGAGCTCACGAGCGGCGCCGCCACATTCCACATTCAAGGGCTAACAGACCGACCCTGAAGCAGCAATCGTCTTGGTTGCAAAGAGTTTCGAAGGAGCGCCGGTCGGGCGTGTCCATCGAACGCTCCATCGCCTCCATCCGCTACGCCCATTGGCTCTCTTGTCGACACGCACTCGCTCCACAAGGATATGGCGTCGAATCCAGTTTTGGGCCGCAGCCAATGTTTTGACGCAAGTGACCCCGCCGCAGCCTGCCGGCCGCCACACCGCTGCGATGGGAGCTGATCGGCCATGCTGGTCTCACTCGTTGGCCCAGCAGACGAGCGGGTCGTCGATCCGGCCGATCGGGGCAAATGTGGGGTTACCAGCGCGCCGAGGCGTTTCGCAGCAACGGCCAATTGGCAGCAATCGCCGAGATCCTGAATTCCAAACGAACAAAGCCAAAGCGGGCAAAAGCGGCAGAAGTCGCGAACCCGAATTGACAACTCCTCGCGACCCTACAGACGCGCATGATCAGCGCTTCGAGCCGAATTTCCGGTCTCTGCCGCAGGCAGGCTTTTCCAAACAGGACCATGTTGAAAGTCCGCAACAGCGATTGTTCCGACCCGCAACAACCGTGGCAGGCGGCCGCCGAGAGGTCGCACAGCTATCCGTGAAGGGCATTGCGATCCCATTTGATGGGTGGTGTTGGACCGTGACGGAAGCGGAACCCGTTCGCATGGGTCCTGAGGCTATCGGCGATTGATGGCCAAGGGGGTCATAACAAGCGTGCGATACATGCGGGCACGCGCGCCTGCCCGCTGAACGTTCTAGCCTGGCGGGGGCGCTTCCGTGTCGAGAGCGGCGTTGTAAAGAAGAGGGTGTTTTGACTGAAATTCGCTCGAAATCATGATGCCATAGGCGACGTTCTCGCGCGACATCGCGCCGGCCCGTAGCTCCTTGGCGTAACTGTCGAGGCCGTGCTGATCGGCGTCACGGTCCAGCAGCAGGCGATAAAGAAAGCTGATATAGGCGCGATCCGACAGGCCAAAGGCTCCATAGCGACCGGTGAACTCGTCGGAGCGGATCAAGGTGAGAAGCATTTCCGTCACACCGGCGTCGCCCCTTTTGAGGGGCTCGCGCCAATTGTCGGTACCTTCCATGTCGGCCGCCCGGCCAAGCACCAGGCAATAGCCATAGTTGATATGCCCGACTATTTCCTGGGTCCGCATCTCGGCGAGATCGCAGTCACGCTTCGGCTCCGGGAGCGCACGCGGGCCGCGGACAAAGTCGCGCACTGCCTTGTAGGCGGGCTTTGGCTCTCCTGCTGCCCACTTTCCGTCAGCCGTCGCTGCGAGCCTCACCAGGCCCATCTCGGCTTCGTGGCTCGGCGCCCAATACGTCTCGTCGAGGAGTTCATAGATATGGGCGGCTTCGACCTTGTACTTGCTCTGGAGTTCGCGAAGCCGCGTCATCGTTTGCTTGATGCCTTCGGCCTGCTGCCGCTCGCCCCGCTGGCTTCCTAACGGGTGGTTGAATTCCGTCACCCAGATCGGCTTGCCATAGCCGGCGATCTCCCGGAAGGCCCATTCAGGGTCTTCGCCATACATGTGCCAGACCGAAATGTCCCAATCGATACCGTCATTATTCATGCGTGCGAACGCGCCGACATGGCCCCATCCAGCCGTGCCCATCGCCTTTTTGATCCCCGGATCCACCGCGGTGATCCCGTCCGAAAGGCCCTTCAGCACCGCGCTCACCTTGACCCAGCGTGGACCGTAATAGTCGAGCGCGTCGGTTCCGCCGGCAGGTCCCCAGGCGCAGGGATACTGCGTGCCGTCATCCCTGTTCTCGCAGGGCTTGATGATGGCGTGGTTTTCCATCTCGTTGCCAAGTTCCCAGACGCGAATTTCGTCCTTGAACCGGGTGGCGAGCGTGACGGCCACCTTCTTGGCCTTCCCGTACAGTTCGTCCGGGCTGTCTTCTTCCAGATCCACGGCCTGAGGGGTGATGACGGGCAGCATCTCGATGCCGCGCTTTTTCGCCGCGGCGACAAGAGCGGCCAGGTCATCGGCGTTGTCTTCGCTCGAGATGTTCACCCGGTAGGACTTCAGGCCAAGATCCTCGATGAAATCGAGCTGACGCTCTATTCGCACACCTGGATAGGCGGTTATCGGATGGCCATTGACGCCCCAAAGGAAGTCTGCCGTAGCAGCCACGGTGGTTGTGGCGAGCATGCAAGCCACTGTGGTTGAAATGCGGATGAACATGGAAGCCGATCCTCTTCGCCCAGTCGAGCGGGCAATAGTTCCGGCTTCCGACACGCGGGGCAATCTGCCCATATTGGTGAGCGGAAGTACTACCCCTTTCGGCGGCTGTTGTTCCCCCATTCGCGCCAGGGGGCAACGGCAATTCCGACCGCATCAAATTGGCGGCTCCGAGATCATCGAGAAGCTGCCCTGCGCCCTTGGCGGCCAGAACACGCTCGGACCCCGGACGCTGCATGTCCAGGAGATATCGCATTAAGGATCGCTGCTGGTATGAGGTCGCTTGTAGTCGGCGCCCTCGAAAATCACTGTTTCGGCATCGGGAGCCGACATTTTCCGCTTTCTGCCGTCGCTGCAAAGGAATGTGGGCCATTCGACAACAAGGCACTCTATGTCGGAAAACCAATTGCCTAGATAGCTGCCGGTCGACAGCTTGAACATGCCGGCCTTGACGCGTCGCAGGGAATCGCCTGACGCAGCAATCCAGGTCCACGGCTCGTTCGGCGGTGGCTCTGCGCTCATCTCCAGCCTCATTGCGAGCCCGGTTGCGTCAGCACGAGCCGCCGCGGCCTGGTATCTTCTCATCGCCGCCACGTATTCGACAAGGACAGCCGGCCTGGCGGCGTAGAGGGCAGCCATGTTTGAAGAACTCGCATCAAGGCTGCCCATGTGCTGAGCCGCCCGCGCCGTGACACGATCTTTGGCGCCGGCTTGATGGATAGACAATTGGACGATGGCCGGAATCGAAATTGAGGCGGCAATCAGGCAAGCGAGCGCGCGCTGGCGCGAAAGGGGTTGCACCAGGATTGCCCGTGTTGAAGCTGCTGGCATCATCTGTCGATTATGCCCGAGAATCGGACCAATGCGGAACTTGTCCTATCGAATTGGCCAATGCGGACATCGGGCCATGCAGATATTGCTTCACCGCTCTCCTTGCAGGCACTGCCAAGTCGACCAGCCAGGACGAATTCAGGGGTGCGCCCGCGCCGTCAGGCGTCGCGCAAATAGCGCGAAAGATGCGACGCGAAAATAAGGCGGTGACCGCCTGCCAAGCGTCTCTTCAGTTGTTAGCTGGCAATCTGGTCGCTGGCGGCGACAATCTTCCTCAATATGTTCGGATCTTTGATTCCACGAAGGTAAAGGCCCATCAACCTCTGAGCGATTCCATTGGCCTCGCTGGTTTGCGTGGAAGGCCTGAAGCAGCGACAGCTGAGTTGGCGCCAGGTAACAGAGCTCGCGCGGCGGAGCTTCGGACGGCATGTGACCCTCCGTTGGTTGCGTGTGTTACCGCGCTCACCGGCCGATCGGGGTAAGGGCTTGGGTAAGCGTGGTCGGTATAGAGCCGATCGCAGTAGATCCGGCGAACGGCGATTCCGCTGAAATGCAGATACACATTGCCGGGACGAACTTGGTGGCGGAAAATATCCTCCATCATTGAGCCGTCCTTGCGAAGAGCCCGCTTCGTCGCGGAATCGACGTCCTTTCAGCGGAAGACAGAATGGATCCCTTCTGCTACTGAGCTATCACTAGGAGCGTGTCTGAGTAGTCACTGGTCAAGCGGGTGCGAGTCTGATT
>NZ_AHAM01000223.1 GCF_000236565.1 Mesorhizobium alhagi CCNWXJ12-2
GTTACGTCTTCGGTGAGAGCACCGCGACGGCCGACGCCTCCAACACGCTCTCGGCGTTCAACCAGGAAATCGTGATGGGTGCCAACCTGCAGCAGAACGCGGTCGACATGACCGTGGTGGGCGGCAACCTGAACAACACGATTTACGGCGAAGACGGCGACAGCACCGGCGCATAAAGCCGACAGATTCCGTGCTCGTCACGAAATCTCGAAGAACAACGGACTGCGCGGGAAACCGCGCAGTCCAGCTCCACAAAAGACCGGATCGGAAGAAATGCCGATCATCTGAGAGGAGGCGAGGCTCGTGCATATGGACAAGATCACCGAGGCAATCGCCCACTTCATCGGACTGTTTCAGATCACGCTCGAAGAAGCGCGTCTGCGCGATGCCTACGAGGAATTCAAGGCGCAGCAGGCACGCAAGCAGGACGAAGGCGATCTTTCGGGCTTGCAGGTGACCGCCGGGGCGCCGTTTGCCTTTGAAGGGTTCAGTCCTGAAGTCAAATACGCACCCGTGCCGCCGGAATATGTCTGGTTGGACGCCGCGTCATTCGTCAAATTCGTACCGCCGGACATCCCTGTGCTGCCGCCGCTGCAGGAGGCCGCGTTCCCGGGATACGTGACGCCGGCGGACGCGAACCCAGGCCCATCATCCGGCGGGCGCGCCGTCGATCTCCCGGACATCCCAATCATCGGTTCGGTGGCGGCCATCATCACCCAGCACATCGGGCTTTCAGACAACGACTATTTCGGAGTAGGCGGTCACGGCCTGCTGTTCTCGCCGGAACAGAACGACGGTTCCGAAGTTACCGCCTTGCTGGCGGAAGCGACCGAACTGTCGCCCCTTGCAGATCTCGAGCTTGCCGATCTGGCGGGAGGAGCCCGCGGCTTTGCGACGACCGTTGTGGAGCAACTGGCTGCCGCCCCGCAGGATTCTGGCGGCGAGGCGGAGGTTTTCAGGCTCCAATCGACTGTCATCGAAGGAACCTATGTGAACGGCCGACTGGTTGAGGAGGCTCCGAAACTCGAGGACTATCTCGACCTGCAGGACAAGGCCGGAGAGGAAGCAGACTCCGAAGAGAACGATGGCACGGTGCACGGCAGCGCCCGCCAGGGAGAGACCGCCGAGCAGGAAACCGCGACCAACCATTACGGAAGCGACACCTTCAAGGCCTCGGTGGAACTTCAGGCCGGCGGCAATACGCTGATCAATGCGGTGAATCTGGAAAACAATTGGCTCGCGGGATCGGTCAGTGCGGTCATGGGCGACCACATCGAGCTCAACGTGGTCATCCAGATAAACGCCTGGGGCGATAGTGACTGGATCACATCCTCGATCGCCTCATGGGCCAATGACCCCCATGACACCACTGCCTTCAATATCGCGACCTTCGAGCGCTACGACCCGTCCGCGTCGGAGGGCGACAGCGCCGAACCGATCCAGGGCGGCTTTCCCAAGCACTGGGTGGTCAAGGAGGTGACAGGCGATCTGCTGATCATGAACTGGATAGAGCAGTATTCGTTCATGATGGACAACGACATCGGAATTTTGTCGTCGTCCGGCGTGACCACGCGCGTAATCGGCGGCCAGAACACCGGGACCAACGAGATCTCGCTGGCCGAGCTTGGCCTCAACTACGACCTCATCATCATCGGCGGCTCGGTTTTCGACCTGAACATCATCCAGCAAATGAATGTTCTTATCGACAACGACCTGATCGGTGCGTTGCCTGATTTTCAGACCACCGGCAACGGGTCGGTCTCGACCGGGGCAAATCTGCTTTGGAACCAAGCGCACATCTACACGGTCGGAGGCGCCGATCGCTTCGAGGCGCTGCCGGACGCCTATGGACAGGCGGCCAAGAACCTCGCAAACGGTGGCAACAGCCTTCCCGACGGGGTGTTGAACGACAGCGCCTTCGCCGGGCTGGGCCTTCTGCGGGTGCTCCACATCACCGGCGACCTGATCAATCTGCAGTACGTCAAGCAGACGAATATCCTCGGCGACAGCGACCAGGTTGCCTTGGCCATGAATGCGGTACAGCCCCATCCAGAAGCCGATTGGACGGTCTCCACGGGCACAAATTCGCTGGTCAATCTGGCCGGCATCACGGATGTCGACGGGATCGGCAAGACCTATGTCGGCGGCGAACAATATTCGGACGAGATACTCATACAAGCCGAGTTGATCTCCAGCGAACCGGATCTGGGCGCCCAGGATCCCGACAAGCTCGTCAACGAGGCGGTCGCTTTCCTCAGCGACGACATGACGGAGGCCGATCAGACATCGCCCAACGGGTCGGGGCCATACCCGACCGATGCGGGTCAGTCGGACGGTCTGCAGAGCATGCTCGCTTAATCGAAATCCGCGGAGCACCAATGACTGATGACAGAGACATGTCGTGGCGCTCGCGCGACGACGATCGTCCAGAAGAGGAAGGTTACGAGCATTGTCCCAGGCTCTCCGAGATGCTTAGGCCTCAGGAAGACGCGATGGATCGTTCGGTCGACAAGATCGACGATGTGATAGCCGAATTGCACAAGGCCATTTCCGACGACAGTCCGCCCCGAGCACAAAAACGTGTCGAGGAAGGAGAACGAGGCGTCATTGAAAAGGCAGCGCCGCCGCTTGCCGAGGCGGCGGTTCAAAAGACCCCTTCAAGCACGAACGCAAACCCGGCCGCCGTTGACATCTCCGGGCCGCACGGGTCGGGCGGGCAGAAGCCGCCGGCCGTGCAGCCCACACCGCGGCAGGGTTCGGACGAAAACCTCCACAAGGCGCAAGCTATACCGACACTCGCCGCCGAGCATCGGTCGCAGGATCGCACCGTCACGCCGAGCCCGAGTGCGAAAACGGAGACCACCCCATCGGGAGCGCACGCCGCAGGCTTCGGGCTGCGGCAGAATCCGGCCGCCACGCCGGTTCAACCTGCTGCAGCGACCGCACCGCGACCTGCTTCCGACGCGGCGGGGGGCCAGGCCAGAACGCCGGCCCCTGGACAGCCTAAGGCAGCGGCCAGCCCCAGCCCGCAGCCAGTTGCTCCAGAGCAGATCCGGGCAAAAAGCGAGAGCCTGCCGCCTCCGCAACTAAAAGCCGAAAAGTCGCCGGAGGGGATGATAACGATCGACGGCGATCGCGGACCGGTTAAAGCCAAGGATCATCTACCCCATGACGGCGGTTCCTCCGGCGGCGGCAAGGGCCGATCCGGCGGCGGCGGTGGCGGCGGCGGCGGCGCATTTCACAAGCGCCTGGGGCCAGTAGACTTTGCCGCCTCCCTCAAAGCCGGCAAACGGGCGGTCAAGCAAAACCTCATTGCTGTGATGGTGTTCACCGTCGCCACCAACCTGCTCGTCCTGGCCATACCCATCTACCTGTTTCAAATATCGGACCGGGTGCTGACGAGCCGTTCGACTGACACGCTCGTCATGCTGACGATCGTCGTCGTCGGCGCGGTTGTGCTTCAGGCGACGTTCGATGCGATCCGCCGCTTCATTTTGATGCGGACGGCCGTCGAAGTCGCCGCTCAGCTTGGGTCCCCAATTTTGAGCGCAGCTGCCCGCGCCTCCCTCCATGGGAACGGCCGCGAATACCAGACGCTGGGGGATCTGCAACAACTTCGCTCCTTCCTGGTATCAGGCACGCTGCTGGCCTTCCTGGATGCGCCGATGGCCCCGCTATTCATTCTCGCGGTGTTCCTCGTCCATCCCCATCTTGGCTTCATTGTCGTTGCGTCGGCTCTGGTGCTGTTGGTACTCACGCTGCTGAACCAACGCGCCACGTCCAGTCCGTTCGGCGAAGCCAACGCCGCCCAGAGCAAGGCGAACCTGCATCTGGACTCGATGTCCCGAAATTCGCAGATCATCAACGCGCTGGCGATGATCCCGGAAGCAGTGAGAATCTGGGGCAAGGACACCGCAAGTTCTCTAACGGCGCAGGTCGTTGCGCAAGACCGCAACATCGCATTTGCATCCGTTTCCCGCGCGACCCGGCTTCTGACGCAGGTGATGATGCTGGGCTGGGGCGCCTACCTGGCGATCGAGGGCTCGATAACGGGCGGGATGGTGATCGCGGCATCCATTATTGCCGGCCGCGCGCTGGGACCGATCGAAGGTGCAATCGAAGGCTGGAACCAGTTCGTGCAGTCGCGGGCCGCCTATGGTCGAATAACTGCATTGCTTCAGGCCTCGCCGCTCAATTTCGAGCGATTGAACCTTCCAAGGCCGCAGGGGCGTCTTGACATAGAGCGGCTGCTTTTCGTTCCCCAGGGCACCAAGCGCGTCGTCCTCAACGGCATTTCCTTCTCGCTCTCACCGGGAGATTCGCTTGCGATCATCGGAAATTCAGGCGCCGGCAAGACGACCTTGGGCAAGATGCTTGTCGGGTCGATCCTGCCGACGTCGGGCAATGTGCGGCTCGACCTCATGGATCTGAGAAACTGGGACCCGCGCCAGTTCGGTGAAAATATCGGCTATCTGCCGCAGGACGTGCAACTGTTTCCCGGTACCATCAAGGCGAACATCGCGCGGATGCGTGAAGATGTGACAGATGCGGAAATCTATGAAGCCGCCCAATTGGCTGACGTTCACGAGATGATCGCCACTCTGCCGCACGGCTACGAGACGATCGTTGCTGCTGACGGCTCTCCACTCTCGGGCGGCCAGAAGCAGCGGGTCGCTTTGGCGCGCGCCTTCTTCGGCAATCCCCGGATGGTGGTGCTGGATGAACCCAATTCGAACCTGGACAGTGCCGGAGACACTGCGCTCGCTCGAGCACTGCAGCATGCCAAGGCGAACAAAATAACGGTCATCACCATTACGCAGCGGCCTTCGATTCTCCAGAACGTCGACAAAATCCTGCTTCTCGTCAACGGAACAGTCGCTCTGTTCGGTAAACGCACGGATGTTGTCCAGGCGTTGCAGTCTCGCGGGATCAGCATTGAAGGCGGATCATTCGGACATCAGATTGAATAGCGGGGCAAAGACATGTCGGACGTTGCAAAAGTTCACGATCTCGAGTGGTACGCAGACGTTCCACGGTCGATCTGGAAGCAGACCTTGATAGGCTTGCTGCTGCTTGCGGTGAGTTTCGGCGGATTCGGAACGTGGGCGTTCACGGCTCCCCTGGCGGCGGCCGTCATCGCACAGGGAAGCTTCGTGGCGACCGGCCAGAACAAGATCGTACAGCATCTGGAAGGAGGGATCATCAAGGAGATCTTGGTGAGCGAAGGCGATCTGGTGAACGCCGGCCAGCCGCTGGTGGACCTCGACGAAACGGCAGCCCTGGCAAAGGAACGCCAGTTGATCTTGCGCAGAGCAAGGCTGGAGATGATCGCCGCTCGCCTGACCGCCCAGATTCGGGGAAGCGAGAGCATTCAGGTGCCGGATATCATCGCCGAACGCCGGGACGACCCGGATATCGGTCAAATCGTACGCAGCCAGACGCTCACCTTCGAGGCATGGCGCAAGAAGCTGACGAGCGATCTGGGACTGCTCGACCAGAACATCGAGTCCTTCGAGTTCAGGAAGATCGGATATGAACGACAGCGCGAAGCCGTGCAGCAACAGTTGCAACTGCTTGGCGAGGAATACGAAGGCAAGAAGATTCTGCTGGATAAAGGCCTGCTCCGGAAGACGGAAATCAAGGCCATTCAACGGGCCATGGCCGACGCGGAAGGGCAAATCGGAAGGCTGGCGGCGGAAATTTCCGAGACGGATACACAGATCGTCAAGCAGGAGCAGCAGGCCCGGCAGACGGAACATACCTACCGCGAATCGGCACTTGACGAGCTCCAGGGTATAGAGGCCGACCTTGAGAGCGTGCGGGAACAATCGCGCGAGGCCACAAGCGTTCTTCGCCGGGCGACAATCCACGCACCCGTGGCCGGCACCGTCGTGCGTCAATACTATCATACGTCCGGCGGCGTGATCGAGAGCGGCAAACCCATCCTGGAAATCCTGCCATCGGATGTCCCGCTGATCATCGAGGCCCAAGTCTCCAGGAACGAGATCGACAGTGTGAGGATGGGACAGGACGCGACGGTCAGGTTGATCGCACTCAACCAGCGCACGACGCCTGTGCTGAATGGACAGGTGTACTACGTTTCGGCGGACTCGCTGGCTGAACAAACACCGACCGGCGACCGGGAAGTCTACCTGGCCCGGGTTCGTCTGCCCGCCAGTGAACTTGCCAAGGTTCCCGGATTTGCTCCAACGCCGGGCATGCCCGCCGAAATACTGATCCAGACCGCGGAGCGCACGTTCTTCAGCTACATCACCAAGCCGATTACCGACAGCATGGCCAGGGCATTCATGGAACAGTGATGGACGGCACTAGTTTTACTGGAGTGAGGGTGGGGGGGTAAAATGCAGGTTGAGGTTTTTAGCAAGCCGAGCGATCTCGAATCGTTGAGAGAGTCTTGGGATCGAATTTACGAACGCGATCCGGAGGCTCATTTCTTCGTCTCCCGGACGCATCTTTCCAGATACATGCGGCTCTTCGACGGCGCGTGGTTCATCCTCGCGGCGCGCCCAACGGCGGATTCTGAATATGTCGCGCTCTTTCCGCTGCGGCTCCGTACCAGAATGGACGCAAAAACCGGCCATTTCTACAATGAAATCAACATGGCCGGTAATTATGCGTCCGACTACACCGGACTGATATGCGATCCGAGGTTCGCCGAGCCGGCGATCGTTGCCTTTGCGAAATATCTCAAAAACATGCATTGGGCCCGGATCCACCTTGAGAACATCCGCATGTCCGAAGCCAGGCTACGTCTGCTCATGGCTCAATTTTCGGGCGCCAGCTTCGGTATCCAGGAGATCAGCCGCGTCAACAAGATCGACAATGTCGATAATCGGAAATGCGTCTCGATAGATCTCCCTGCGTCCTGGGAAGCGTATCTCGAAGGCAACCTCGGCTCGAACACGCGGCAGAAGCTTCGCCGCTTCCTCCGGAAGGTCGAAGGCTCGCGGGAGTTTCGGATTGCCACCGCCGATGAGACGACAATCGCGGGTGATGTGGAGATCCTGCTTCAGCTATGGCGCCAGAAATGGGGGGAAAGGAAAGGCAAACGACTTCCCGTCATCCTGAGCCACAGCCGAAAGGTGATGAGGGACAACTTTGAAAGCGGCTCCCTGTTCATGCCGATCCTCTGGCAGGGAGACAAGCCAATCGGTGCCCTCGCGATTTTCGTGGATCCGGTGAAGAAGGCGATGCTCTTCTTCATGGCGGCCCGGGATGAAAGTGTCACCAATTTGCCAGTCGGCCTTATTTTGCATGGCTACAGCATACGTCACGCGATCGAACAGGGATTCAAAACCTATGACTTTCTGCGCGGCGATGAGCCCTATAAGTACGCCTTCGGCGTCAAAGAAAGCACAATCTATTGCGGACAGCTTTACACCAGGACCGGGTTGAATCTTGGAAATCAACTTGACGCGCGATCACTGGGTGGCGTTTTAAAAAAAGCGACGGAATATCATAAGGCCGGCCGCCTCGAGGCAGCCAAGGCCGCCTACCTCCAGATATTACAGGTCGATCCGAACCACCGACGCACACTGTACCAGCTGGCTCAGGTGCTGACCAAAAGCGGCGCACATCGTCAGGCCGCCGAGGTGTTGGAAAAGCTTTGCGCGCTCTCACCTGCATCGGTGAAGATCTGGCTGCGTCTGGGATTCGTGTTGAAGGCGGCAGGCCGGTTCGCCGAAGCGATCAGCGCGTTCGAGAAGGCGATGCAACTCAGTCCCGGGCTCACTGTCGCAAAATTCGGAATCGGTCAGAGTCTTCTTCAGCAGTGGCGCCTTGACGAAGCGGCCGCGGAATTCCGATCAATCCTGCGACAACCGGCAACGAATGTGAATGACCGAGTGCTCCGCAAGGGCGCATGGCTACTCCTCCAAAAACTGACGCGTGATGAACCGTCCATCATTCCGCAGAGCGATCATTTGAACCGCAACATCGCGCAGTTGAAAAGCTCGGCATGGACGGCGCTGCGTTCCCCGGCGCCATTGGCCGCGGCACGGCGATAGCCCAGCCGCGCTGCTATTCGCGGAACGCACGGCTGATCTGGTCGGTCAATGGCTTCATCAGATACGAGATGACGGTGCGATCCGTCGTGCGCATGAACGCTTCCACCGGCATGCCCGGCTTGAGGCTTTCCGGATCCAACGAGCCAAGTTTGCCTTCGTCAAGCCTGATCCGCACGCTGTAGTAGGACAGTCCGTTTCGCTCGTCTTCGACGAGGTCGGGAGAAACGGTGGCTACATGTCCTTCGATTTCCGGCGTGACCTGCTGGCTGAATGCCGACAGCCGCAGATGGACAAGCTGGCCGGGCTGGACCTGATCGATGTCTTGGGGCGCGATGCGTGCGTCCACAGTCAATTCGTCAGCGGTCGGGACAATCTTCATAATTGGCTCGCCGGCAGTGACGACGCCGCCGACCGTATGGATCGCAAGCTGATGCACCCGTCCGTTCTGGGGTGCGCGAATATCGGTTTGCCCAAGCAATTCCTCCGCGGCGATCTTTCGTTCTTCCAATTCTGCGGTTCGAGCCTCCGTTTCGTGTAGTTCTTTCGCGACCTCGCTGCGCCAATCCTGCTGGATCTGAGTGATGGCCATTTCCGTTTCGCTGATTCTGCCGTTCGCTTCGGCTATCGCAGCGACGAGCTGGCCGCGCCCTCCCTCGATCTGGGCCTCCCCCCGCTCCAGGTCCAGGAGTCGCGACCGCTGAACGAGTTTCTTTTCCCAAAGGCTCCTGACGCCCTTGATCTCGTCGCGGACCAACGCAATCTCGTGCTCCTTGGCCGCCCTTTGTGCCTCGAGGCCCGCTATCTCCTCCTTGAGCTGGCTCATCCGTTCCCGGCGTTGCTCGATGTGGGCACGGTAGGCCCCCCGGCGCAGAGCGAAAAGTTTCTGCTCCCCCCCGATCACACGCGCCACATGTCCAACAGAGGAGCGGCTGGTGAGATCCTCGGAAAAGGATATCGCCTCGGCACCCTCACGCTCCGCAGTGAGGCGTGCCTCCCGCGCCGAGAGTTCGTCCAGGGTATTGGTTATGACGGCGAGATTGGCGCGTGTAAGCGTGTCGTCGAGACGAAGCAAAATATCGCCTGCTTTGACTTCATCGCCGTTGCGCACGTTGATCGCACCCACAACGCCGCCGCTTGGATGCTGAACCGCCTTGACGTTGGATTCCACTGCGATATGGCCGGTGGCGATCACGGCGCCTGACAATTCCGTCGTTGCGGCCCACGCACCAAGGCCGCCGACAAGCAGCGCCACGGTTGCGGCGCCAAGAAGGATATACCGGCGAAGAGATAGGTCGTTCTGCGTCGGTTGCGATTGCACCTGGGTATGCAAGTTGGCAGGAAGGAACAGCAGCCCGCCGATTTTGCCCTTGACACCCGCCAGGCGGCTCGCTCCGGCACGAATATGCGGCATCATCGCCCTCACGCTGCTATGCGCGCCAGAAAAAAGCGATCGGTCATGAAATAACGTCATCCTGATGCCTTTCCCTCCGAGGCAACCGCTTGAAGCGTTCCCACAGGGGCACTCGGTATCGCGCCCCGGACGACCAGATCCCTGGCCCCAAATGCGTGCTGACGGCCGGATTCGAGAACAAGCAAAAGGTCCACTGCCGCCAAGGCACTTGGGCGATGGGCGATTACGACAACCACGCCGTGCCGCTGTTTGACTGCAAGGATTGCCTGAGTCAAAGCCTGCTCGCCTCCGGCGTCCAGATTCGAGTTCGGTTCATCCAAAACGACGAGGAAAGGATCACCATAAAGCGCGCGGGCCAGTCCGATTCGCTGCCGCTGTCCTGCTGAAAGCGATGCGCCGCCTTCGCCGATCTCGGTTTGATATCCGCCAGGCAAGCGCAGGATCATTTCGTGCATGCCCGCGGTCTTGGCCGCCGCGATAATGGTTGCCGGATCCGGAGAAGGATCAAAGCGGGCAATGTTTTGCGCAATGGTGCCTGCGAAAAGTTCGACATCTTGCGGCAGATACCCGATATGTCGCCCCAGTGCCTCAGCCGGCCACTGTTCCATGGCGGCGCCGTCGAGGCGGATTTTGCCGCGCGCTGCCGGCCAGACGCCGACGAGCGCTCGCGCCAGGGACGATTTGCCCGATGCACTCGGACCGATGACGCCGAGCGCAGAGCCGGCGCTCAGCGAAAACGCAATGTCCTGTACAACGTAACGCCGTTCGCCTGGCGGAACGACGCCGGCCCCTTCAACCGAGAGTTCGGTCCGCGGTGGCGGCAGCTGCAAGCGATCCTCTGCGGCAGGGAACTGCGTGAAAAGTTCGTTCAGCCGGTGCCAGCCCTGTCTGGCGGCAAGAAAGTTCTTCCAGTGCGCAATTGCGAGTTCGACTGGCGCCAGCGCTCGCGCAGTGAGAATAGAACTTGCGATGATGATGCCAGGTGTGGCTTCCTGGCCGATCACCAAATACGCTCCGATCGCCAGAACGACTGATTGCAGCAGCATCCTAAGGCCGCGCGAGAGCGCGCCGAGTGAACCTGTGACATCGCTGGCGCGCATCTGCGCCTGCCTGTATTTGCTGTTTGCTTCCGACCAGCGCGAGGCCAGGGTGGATCGCATGCCCATCGCTTCGAGCACTTCGGCGTTACGGATGCTCGCCAGTGCTATATTGCTGCGCGTTCCTGCATATCCCGACATTTCGGTTGCTGGACGGCGGACCATTTTCTCCGTGAACACGGTCAGTGCCAACAGCAGGATCGCCCCAATCAGCGCAGCCAAGCCGAGCCAAGGATGGAAGGCAAAGCAGAGGCCGAGATAAAGTGGCATCCACGGCAGGTCGAAAAGAGTGGGGGGCCCGCCGCTGGCCAGGAAGCTGCCGATTTGATCGAGATCGCGCACCGGCTGCATGGCTTCGCCCGAACGGCCTCTGGCCAAGGGCAATTGCGACATCACGCGGTAGGTCCGTTCACTCAGGCGCTCGTCGAGTCCGCTGCCGATACGTGCCAGCACCCGGCCGCGGATCGCGTCCAGTGCACATTGAAAAAGATAAAGGATCGCAATCAGGAGGATCAGAGCCACCAGCGTCGGCACGCTACGGCTGGGCAGGACCCTGTCGTAGACCTGCAGCATGAATACCGAGCCGGACAACATCAGCACGTTGATAAGGCCGCTGAAACCCGCCACCGCCAAAAAGGCGCGCCGGAAATGCGCCAGGCAGGCAGCCAATTCGGACTTCGCCCTCGGCGGGCGGAGCCGCTCTGAACCGGATTGTGACATTGATGTCCCCTCGAACAACCGCATGGGTCAGCAGGCGATGCGGGCCGGCCATAGCTGCAGGCCCGCATCGCCCGACCAGGGCTACGCGGCCTGATCGGCAATCATTCCGTTGTTGTGCGCGGACAGTTGCTCGATGAGCTTGGCAGCCAGCGCGTCGCCATCGCCCCATTGGGCATGTGCGTTCTCTGCCCAATCAAATGCCGGTCTCGGATCGCCCGCAGTTGCTAGCGCGGTCGATGCGTCGTCTCGGGCCTGCTCGATAGCGTCGTCGAGTTGGCCCAGAGCGTTCCGGAATTGTGGAAACACGATGACATCGCCGTCAAGCGCCACCTGTGAACCGCTCGTGTTGACCGTGCCAGGCGTTTCTTGACCCTCCTCGTGTTCGGCCAAGGTCTGGCCGGACCGGAAGTTTGCGCCGTATTTGCTGAAGAAGGTTGCAAGCCACTGGGAGCCAGAATCCGGCTGCGTTGTCGGGGCCGGTGCAGTTGGCGCCGTTGGGGTTGGGTCCTGCTGCGGCGCCGGATCGGAAACGGCGGCCGGTTCATCCTGAACGGCAGCGACGGCTCCCTGCTTCGGGTCGACGAGATCGAGTTTGACGTTATTGCTCCCTACGGAGACGGTGCGCGACGAACCTTCGATGCCCGCCCCGGAGAAGGTAACTGTGTAGGTGCCCGGCTTGAGAGCGAGGTCGTAACCGCCAGCGGTCATGGTCTTCGTCGTAAACGTCGTGCCCGTCGAACTCTTCGCTGTGATGGTGAGACCGGATAGACCTTCACCGGGATCGTAGAATTTGTCCCCGTCCTTGTCGTCGAACGCCACACCGGTCAGGAACAGGTCCGATCCGGTCTTGGCGAAATTCTCTGCCACGAAACCGCTGGAGCGCCCCCGGTAATCGCCAACCTCGAAACCAAGGCCCACCTCGCGGAAGTTCCCGTTGAGGATGTTGGCACGATGACCCGAGGAGTTCATCAGGTTGTTGTGCAGAAGCAGAACCTCGTCATTATAGCCTGCCGGTGACCTGGTCGTAGCCCATGCGATGTTCTCCCCGGTCGCCCAGGAGCCCGTGAGGGTGTAGCCCGCCGCCTTCATACGCTGGGTGGGCGTGGACCCTCCAGACCCTGTGTGAGAAAAGGTGTCGGTTGCAAGCATCCATCTGCTGTGCCCCTCAGCCGCCTCGCTGAGATCATTGTCAAAGGCAAGCGGCTGCACGCCGGCCTTGGCCCTCTCCGCGTTGATAAGTTCAAGTAGATATTGTTCTTGTGCGCTATGCTGCGGCATTAGGTTGTCGCTCCACTGTTTCGTTTTTGGACATCCCCGCCAAGTTGTAGATATCCCCCGTCGCGCTTGGTAAAAGCCGACTGTGGCTAACCTGCGGCAGGCGCCAATTAATCCTGGTTATCCTAAAAAGAGATTGCATAGACCCGATAGAATACAATTTCATGTTGTAATGTAACCATCCACTCTGACTTTCAATTATGTGCGTTCTCGCCGAAAGGCGACTTGCGCGCTGGACCGTGAAGACCTGCCAGAGTCGCGGGCCGCGCGGCTCGCGCGTCGGCAAGGAGATCAAAGGCCGTCAGCGCCAAGCGCTGGTCAACACCGACGGTCGGGCTCTCGTTCCTTGTCCGGATGCCGCCAGCATCCAGATCGGGCCGGCACCCGGTCCGGTCCCGAACGCCTCGGGACCATTCCCATCATCCGAAGGTTGTTCGTCGATTCTGTATGTCAGGGACCGCGTGTGGCCGAAGCCACTCGACTGCTGTCGAGGGTCGTTAGCCGAAATCTGATCAAGTCGAGTTCGCCGTGCAACCGAGACGCTTGGTTGTGGAGCGCAGGATCAGCCGCGAGAGGCGGCTGATGGCAGACGTGCCCCGCAGTGGGGGTACACAAGCCCCACCGCGTCTTTTCGCTTCTTGCCTCCCATGCCATTGCACATTGCGGCGTTACCGGTTGGATCCGAGGCTTCCGTCGCTCACTTCGTCATCTCGCCACAGGCAGTGTGGTGGCCCGACCTGCGGTCGATGGCCCGCACCCGCTACAGTTCAGGTCGATCTGCTTATGACACCCAACTGCGACGCCTGGTCGAGCTTTTCGGCCCCTTCCGCCCGGCGCTCCTGCGGGAGGGCGGCATTTTCAGCCGCCGGTCGAAATCAGCAAGCTTGAGAGGTGGCAATTCCATATTCGCCTGCCGCGCCGTCACGGCGCACGATCAAACCCGGCATAATAGTCCACGCTCGTCTCTCCTTGATGTTTGGCGCTGGCTTAGGCGACGCTGCCGTTCACACCATCATTGTGAGGGACGATCGCCGCGACCAACACCCCTCGGTCGCCGGCGCGCGAGAGGCCCTCATCTGGGCAGTGGACACCATGATCCAGGTGCGGCGCATCGCGCGACCCGATGAGTTTCGACACTCGGAAGGAAACGCTTGGCCCATATCCAGCGACCCCCGACATGGTTGGGTGATCGCCGCGCGAGCACGGGCACTAAAGACAGCTCGAATTCGACGCGGCCCGGCAGATATACGGTCTGGCGCTCGATGTTGAGCATCGCTTCGCTCCACATCGACCCGGACGGCCGCCGAATCGTGCTGCTGGGATAACTACCGGAATACACGAGGAATATTTCGCTATATTCGGCCCGCGCCTGCGTTCGCCAGTGAACAGCAGAGCCAGAATATAGCAGGATTACTGACCGAATTTTAATAATCACACTTTTGAAACGTGTATCCCTTTGTCTAGGCTTACCTCTTTCGGACTATTTCCAAATAGTTAGTTTTTCGGTACAACTTCATTAACGCTTATTCTCCGTTGTCACCGGACTGGCGTGGTCATCGGTAAAAAAGTGTCGGTATTAGTGAGCCCGAGGAGGACGCGGTCCATCTCGGGGCTGTGGAGGGCATTGTCATGTTTGAGAGCCGTCGCGACGGCATCGGCCGCAGTATGCCGGACGCCGTGAAGCTTGCGCATACAATCCAGCGCACCTTGCTTTTCGTCGCACCGCCGGGCTCCATTTCCGAATGCGTCACAGAGGCGGTAGAGCGAGAGTTTACGGGGATCTCGGTTGAGCAGATTAACGATGTCGAATCCATCTTTGCAGAGCTCGAACACCCCGCGTCACTTATCTTGATCGACACTAGCTTCCTGCCTGAAATCGAAACCCGCAGTCGCGAGATTGCGCGGCATCATCCTGCTGCCGTTGTCGCGCTTATATTTGATGACTCCTGGCATTCACCGGATGTTCTGCACCGTATCTTGTTTTCGAAAACGGTTCGAGGTGTGCTGCCGATGAACTTGCGGCTGGACATCTGGCTCTCGGTCGTCCGCCTGATGCTGCGCGGTGGCGAATATTTCCCGCCATGGGTGCTCCAGGTTTGCAGCGAAGGATCACCGATGAGCGTTCATAGGTCGACCGTCGTCGGTTTAGACAACGAGCCATCATCGACCCATCACGCAGGCCCCGCCAGTTTAGGCTATCTGACGGAGCGCGAGCTGCAGATTTTGAAGTTGGTCTCTCGCGGATTTCAGAACAAGGTGATCGCCGGCAAGCTCAATCTTTCCGAACATACGGTCAAAGTTCATTTGCACCATATAATCAAGAAGCTGGGAACCCATAATCGAACGAGCGCGGCGGCCATCTTTCTCAGGGCAAATGCAGCCTTGACCCACGCGGCGCCGTTAGGAGTTGGTTAAGTTAACTGGTAACGCGCGAGCGAGGGTGCGGACGCGGCCCCGTGGCCGCTCGCAACCGGCTGAAGATTTTCGCCGGCGTCGACGCCGAGCGCGCACTCTGCACCAGTTGGCGTGCCGAATTGCCGATTCATTCTACCTTGGTCAGCGTGCCCCGGTATGCTGCGCTTGGCGCCGGTTACCGTGATGGCCGCAGCCCAGACGTGGCGAGGAAAGCCCGACGCCGTGGGGTTATAAGATTTCCGCAGTTTTCTTATAACGCCGCTTGCTCGGTTTCGCGTCCATCAGGCCAGTCTGCTTGTGGAGGCGCTCGATGCCACCCGCCGACAGAATGATCTCGCCGAAGTTTTCGCAGACGCATGGGGCAGGGGCCTGGCACAGCGCGACGCGATCCAGAAGGCCCTGGGCCTGACGCATGCGAAGAAGCGGGAGAAAGTTGAAGAGACAATCAGAAAGGCCCTGTCCGAGATCGGCGAGGAACCAGACGGCTTCACCTTGGCCACGAAGTCCTAGCCAGCAAAGAGGGCGACCCGAAAGCCGCCCTCTTCATGTTCGCATTGGATGGCCATTCCTTACATGCACATTGCAAAGCGCAGGAGCTTCATCGCGGGGACTGTTTCCTGTCGCGCTTCTCGCGCCGTTCATCGACATGGGCCCTGGCCTCGAGGCGAGAGGACGGCGTTCGGGATTAACCTCGGCCCCGGCCAGTGCTCTTTCGGGCGCCGATCAGGACGCGTGCCCGAAATGCCTCAAAAGGTCGGTCGGGCAGAGTGCGACCGGGTCCCTGGCACCCACCAATAGCATTATCAGGGGACGCTTCCCTTGAGTTTGTTGTACCGCTACAGGTTGTCGCCAGTCTCGACCGTCAACCATTGCCGCCGAAACGGGCGCTCGGCACCTGCCACTATCTCGGGTTGTCCAACACTGTCTTCAAAGCCGAGGTGTTGGCTGGCTCGAAAATCGAGTGATCCACAGTCGTAGCACGCCGCGGTCGCCGGGCAGTATTACAGTATTCATGATTTCGGCCGCACCGCCGCCCTGCTTCGGAAGCACGGCGCTACGCCCCTTCATCACATCGGAGCAGGCGCGCCCACCGCCGAAGGGATGTCTCGTCGCCGGCTATGGCTCTTGTATCCTGCCAATAGCGCCGCGTGCGGCGCAAATGGCAGGAGTGCTTCGAAAGGCTCTTACCGATGTTCATCAGCCTGGCCCGACAATGTCGCTGATTACCGCAATCGGTCACCTGTTTCGCAGGGACGCCGACAGAGCTCGATTCGAGCGCCTGGATCGGCTGCTAGCCGAGCTGGGCTGCGATCTCAGCCAGGAATTGGAAGCGATTGCCTGTGCAAATGAGCGAATTGCCGCCTGTGCGGCTTTTGCCTTCGAGGCCCTCGAAAATGGCGAGAACCGGGAGCGAATATCGGCGCGGCTCGATGCGCTGGCACAGGCGATGGAACGCCGTCGCGAGCGGCTGGCGTTTGTGATGTTACAGCGCGAATTTGTGAACAGAACAAGAACTGAATTGGCCCGGTTGCGCCAGCACGACGATCGGGCGGAGCGCGCAAGAACAGAGCGATCAAAGACGCTTCCGGGCGTAGGCGCATACGCCGTTTGGCGGCGTTTACCTCACGACACACAGGCGTAAGCTTCCACAGCTGGGATGATGGGGCCTCGCCACAGATGTGCAGTTTAGCCGATCGCCATGAGCAGATTGTCCAAATCCTGAAGGGGAGTTGGAGGGCCAGTACCGTGCAAGAGCGCAGCGCGGGGGCATGATGGACCGTGTGCTGGACAGCCAATGGCCGCCGGTCAGCGACCAGCACAACTCCGCCGTCCAGGAGTTCATCGGGCTTTCCGACATAACGGAGTTTCTAAGGCGTTATCTGCGCTCGATCGCGGGGTGTGTCCTCGTCGCGCTCGGGCTGGCGTGGTTCTACAACGCCACCACCTATCCGGTCTTTACCGCCACGACGCAGATCCTGATCGAGCCGAAACTGCCACAGCTGCTGCAGCAGCAGGCGGCGGAAGTGAACCTGTCGCTCGATACGGCGCAGGTGGAAAGCCAGATCGCCGTGATGCAGTCGGAAAAGATTGCGGCGATGGTCATCGACCAGCTCGATCTCATCGACGACCCAAGTTTCAACCGACCTCATGCGCCCACGATCGGCGACCGGTTTCGCAAATTGAAGATGATCGTGTTCGAGACATTCGGGCTGGACGGGGCGTGGGCTTCCCGGATCGAAGCTCTTCTTCCCGCAAGCGCGTCGGCCACGCCTCCAAAACCATTGACTGAATTCGAACGCAGCCGGCGCACCATGGAGATTTTCCAAGCGGGCCTCGACGTGAGGCGGGTCGGGGTGTCCTACGCGATTAACATATCCTTTCTTTCGCTCGATCCCGAAGCCGCCGCAAAGATCGCAAACGCCACCTCCGAGGCCTTCGTGCGCGAACAGATCGAGACCAAGGCCGAGGCCGCCAAGCAGGGCGGCGCCTGGCTCGAAAAACGTCTGAAGGAGTTGCGCACCCAGATGAATGCGGCAACCCAGGAAGCGCAGGAATTCCGTTCAAGGCACGACTACAGTGTTGGCGTGGGCGATGATCCGCCAGCCGAGGGCGAGGAACAAACGCCAACGCTGGAAGAACTCGAAGTGACTGCCGACACCTACCGGAAGATGTACGAGAGCTTCCTGCATGCCTACACGAATTCCGTCAGCCAGCAGTCCTATCCAGTCGCCGACGCGCGCGTGATCACGGCGGCGACCGCGCCGCTCTACCCCAGTGCGCCGCGGCCGAAGCTCGTGCTGGCCTTCGGCGCGATCGCGGGCATCATGGCGGGTGTCGGATTGGCGTTCCTGCGCCACACTTTCGACTGGACCGTAAGGTCGCCGCGACAGATCAGCGAACAGCTGGGCCTTGATTGCATCGGCGAGTTGCCGCCGGCCAGGAGGCAATGGCCGCGCCGCCCCGACGAGGTGGCAAGCGCGCCGCAGTCGCGCTTCAGCCACGCCGTGAGACGGGCCAAGACCGCCATCAGCCTCTCCGAAACCGTCCACCCGATAAGGTGGCTGGGGGTCACCGCCGCCAAACATGGCGATATGAAAACCGAATTCGCCAGCAATCTGGCGACGCTCTACGCGACGTCAGGCCTGCGCACGCTGGTCATCGACGCTGACCTCCACCGCCCCGAACTGACGGCGAGATTGCTCGGGCCGGAAAGTTTCGACGAGGAGCGTTCGAAATGCATGGACCCCATCAGCGTCAACATCATCACCGCGCCTGGTCGCCCGTTCGACATCTTGCCGGTCTGGGTGGTGCGAGCAAAGAACCTTCTGGCCCCACGCTCCCTGCAAGCGCTCCTTTCCGACCTCGACTCCTATGACATCGTCATTGTCGACCTTCCCACCCTGGCCAATGGCTCCGACGGCCTGGCCGCCGGATCCGTGCTCGACGGCGTCGTCATGGCCGCCGAGTGGGGCAGGACCCAGATCGACACGCTGCGCGAACTCGCCAGCACGGTCAAGGCAAGCAGGACCACCATCATAGGCGTGCTGCTCACCAACGTTCGCGCCGCCCCGGCCAAACGGCGCGCCTAGGCGGCTCGTCATTGCGGGTAGACCCCTAATGCCTTGGGATTAGGGTGTAGCCTTCCAACGGTAGCGTTACAACCTTTGCCTTTCTTGCCAAGTAGCGCCCGAGCTTGGGATGGTGTGCGTAAAGGCGCAACGTGAACAAGCAATGCCATGACCATGGATGCCTTCGAGAATCGGCCCCTGCACCTTGGCTCATGGCTCGGTGCTCCGTCCCCCGTGGATGTGCAGCACCAGAGCGCTCCCTCACTGGATGGGTCAGCGACCTTGCAGCAAGGATTTCCGGCCGTTTCCCAGATCGCTGTATCCGACGCCGTTTCGGAGCCTGGCAAACCGTCGCCGGCCCAGAACGCTGGAACCTATTTCGAACCGCCCCTTGGCGGTCGGTCCAAGCGGGTGGCCGATGTGCTCATCGCCGCCACCGCCTTGGTCCTTGCGGCGCCGGTGATGCTTATGGTGGCGCTGCTGATCAGGATGACGCTTGGCGGACCGACAGTGTTTTCCCACACCCGCGTCGGCTTCCGCGGAAAGCCGTTCAACTGCTACAAGTTCCGTTCGATGGTAAGCAATTCCGACGAGGTGCTGAGCAAGCACTTGGCCAACAATCCCGATGCCGCAAGGGAATGGGACGAATGCAGGAAGCTGCGGAATGATCCGCGCGTAACGCTGCTGGGGCAGATGATCAGGAAATCGAGCCTGGACGAGTTGCCGCAACTGTTCAACGTCCTGCGCGGCGAGATGAGCTGCGTTGGACCTCGACCGATCGTCCAGGACGAACTCTGTCGCTACGGGTCCCATGTGGGCGAGTACCTTCAGGTCAGGCCCGGCCTGACCGGCCTGTGGCAGGTGTCGGGACGAAGCAGCGCCGACTATGCCGAGCGCGTGTCGCTCGACAGCCACTATGTGCGCAACTGGTCGCCGTGGCTGGACCTTGTCATCTTGTTGCGGACGGTGATTGCGGTCATGCGTGTCGACCGAGCCTCATAGGGTTGGCCCGCTCACCTCCTGGTTTCGGCGTGGCGCCGCCAGGCGATCGCCAGCCAAACCCCGATAATGTATCCCGATTGAAGCGCAAGGATCAAAATCACCAGGGAAGAGAAGGCCACGGAGGGGGACAGGCCCAAGCCGTTCCAGGCCAGGATCGCCAGAGTCATCACCGTGGTCCCGGCGATGAGGGCCGCCGCCTTGTAGCGCAGGCCCAACAGGACACCTGCGGCCGCCACGGCCAATACGCCTATCAGCACTAAAATCTCCAGACGCCCGCGGACGCCCCCAACAGTCCCCGTGAGACTTCTAAAGGGATTCGCTTGAAAATTTAACTGGAAATCGTGCGCGGCGACCATCTGTCAACAGGCGCCGCGTCGGAAAATGAGTGGGAAGGCTCTTTTTTGCGTGAGAGCGCTGTCAGTTCGTGCCCGCGGCGTCCAGCGCCGCGGCCGGCGTGGTCTCGGGCCGCGTCAAACCAGAGGCGGCCGGGTGAGCGGCGGAAATCGTGGACTGCGGCAAGGGAATTTCGATCTTGACGGAGTCGCCCGGTTCGATCGGGGTTGTTTCGTCGGCAATGAATTCGGTCGTGCCGCCGCCTGTCGTGCGCACGATCTTGTAGACGGGCTGTGCCCTCTCGGAGCGGCTCCTCATGGCCAGCAGCGCCGGAGCCGTGATCTCCGACTCATGGAGCAACTGCACGGCCGTGTCGGCCTTCCGGTTGATCTCGTTCAGCTGCGTTTGCGTTTCGCGCAGCGTTTCCGCCACCTCATTGGCTCGCCGGTTGCGCAGCTCGAGAATCGAAATATCGGTTCTGCTGATCTCCTGGCGCGCGCGCAGAAGCGAGGTTTCCGCCGCCAGCCTTTCGCTCTGGATCTGGGCCAGGGTGCGTTCCAGCGACAGTTCCCTGGGCGCAACGGCGAGGCCCTTTTGGACCAGCGACGAAACGCCGGACAATTCCTTCGTGACGAGTTCGATCTGCTTGTCGTGGAAGGTAAGCTGGGTTTTGAGCGACGCGAATTCCTTCTCGAGAAACTCCCGCAATTCGCTGAGCGCGCGCAGCTGTGTTCTCAACCCGTCGGTGCGGGCGTCGAAGATCAGACGTTCCTGTTGCATCAACAGCGCGACCGAGCCCTCGGCGCTGCGTTCCGTCAGCGCGGCGGGAAAGCTGATCTGTTTGCTGTCTGCCAGTTCCGCCTCCAACCGTGCCTTGCGGGCCAGAAGACTGATGTGATTGAGTTCGAGAAGGCCAACGTCGCCGCGCCCCGCGATCACCTCGCGCTCCAGCCGGGAAATGTTCTCTTCGCGGGTCCGCAGTCCGCCCGCTATGCCGATTGCCTGCAGGACCGTCAGGCCTGGCCGGTAAGGGAATTCGCCTGGTTGCGTGACATGGCCGACTATGTAAAAGGGCCTGAACTGAACGATGTCCACGGCAACGTCGGGCTTGCGCCCGAGACCCATCTCCTGCATCAGGCGGTCAGCAATCGCGCGGGCGAGGTCGCCGGGGGCTGTTCCTTGCGCCCGGACCTGGCCGGCGAAGGGAAGGAACAGCGAACCGTCCGCGCCAACGACAAATTCGTCATTCAGCGCGGTCCATTCAAAGATCACGTCGCGCGATGGCCGCCATTCGTAGATCTTGAGCCGGACCTTGTCTTGTGGGCCTAGAAGATATTCGGCCGCCGGCAGCGGGTCAGGGTGCGCCCCCACCACGAGTGAAACGGCGCCGATCAGGGCCAGACGTTTCAGCACGGTCAAACGACCCTTCCTGGGACGGGCTGGTGCGGACAATTTCGCCATCATCACATGCACCCGCTAGATCTTGAGGATGTATTCAGGCTCGATGCGCCCGCTGAGCACGTGCACCATGGCCAGCAGATTGCCGCGCAGCCGGCCGCGGCGGTCGATGTAGGATTCAGGCCAGAGGCTGCGGGCCAGATTGGCAATGACGTTGCGGCCCATCAGCGGCAGCGCGAAGCTCGCCGGGACCGACCCCTTCAAGATCAAATAGACCGGATTGGCGACCTGCGAATAGCCGAACCTCTTGCCGCTTACCCGTCCGGCCTTGATACCCAGGTGGACGCCTGTGATGGCGGTGACGCAGACCACGCGCCCGCGAGATCGCAACTGGCTGGTGAAGTCGATATCTTCCTGCCAGCCATACAGCACAAGGCGTTCGTCGAAGCGCAGTGCCCCGACAAGACAGGCACGGATCGACATATTGCAGCCGTAAGCCCCGACATGATCGACCACCTGCGCCTGGTCGGGCTCCTCGTCCTGCGAGGCGCCGAGCGCCGTGGCCGCATCGTCCCAGGTCAGGCCGGCGTTGCTGGCCCCATCCCTGATCACCCGGCCCATGACCACCGCCCAGTCGTCACGGATGGCAAAGGACCTTTCGACGAGCTCGAGATAGTCGTCGGCAGGCACGAAATCGTCGTCGAAGAAGGTGATGATCTCGAAGCGGCCGAGCGCCGGCGCCATTGCGGCGTTGCGTTGCGCCGCAAGACCGCGGCTGCCCAGGGCGAGCGAGATCGGAAAGGGCGAGGTTTCGGGCAGATCCACGTGCGATGCGTCCGGCGCCGACACGATGACCTCATCGGGCAGCCTTGACTGGCGGGCCAGATGCGCAAGCAGGCGCAGCACCTGCCCGGGGCGGCCGAGTGTGGGAATGATCAAGGCGAGTTTCATCAAGGCTCCGTCCTGCAGCAAGGAGCCTAGCCCCGCGCACAACGCCGGGCAGCCTGCAAAAAAGGAGGCCGGGGGGCACCTACCCATCGCCCTTGGCACCGGCTTTGGGAGTAACCGTTGCATCGCGCGGGCGTAGCGGCACAGCCTTTGGGATGAGCCCTTCGCGCAGGCGCCGCCACTCCTACCCGATCGGACAGCTTGTTGGCCCATGGCCCCGATCCGAAACTGGCAACAGCGCTGGGGCCTCAAGGGGGACCCGATCAGGCGCGATGAGGACATTCGCCATGCGCCATGAACGGATCGACGCCGGACCGACGACCCTTTCGACCAAATTGCCGGAAATTGCGGCCGGCCGCGATGCGGCCATAGCGGTTGTGCATGACTGGTGTCCGACCTTTCGCGGCGGCGAACGCGTGCTCGCGCAAATCTGCAAGCAGTTCCCGAAGGCGGAAATCTTCACGCTCTTCGACTTCCTGCCCGCCGAGATCAAGGAGCAATATTTCAAGGATGTGGAATTCCATGCGTCCCCGGCCAACCGGATCCCGATGGTGCACAAATTCTACCGGTCGCTCTTCTTCTTCTGCCCCTTCCTGATCGAACAGTTCGACGTCACCGGCTACGACGCGGTTATATCCTCTTCGGCCGCCTTTTCGCGCGGCGTGATCACCAGGCCGGATCAGCCGCATCTGTGTTATGTGCACAGTCCCGTCCGCTACGCCTGGGACGAGCAGTTTTCCTATCTTCAGCAGGGCAAACTGGGCTTTGGCCCGAAGGGAATGCTCTACCGCTACATGCTGCATCGCCTGAGGACGTGGGACACCAGGACCGCGCATGGTCCAGACCTGATGCTGGCCAACTCGAACTATGTCCGCTCCCGCATCCAGCACATATACGGGCGCGACGCCCGCGTGGTTTACCCGCCGGTCGCCCTGGACGAGTTGCCGTGCGTGGAGGACAAGGACGACTATTACGTTTCGGCATCCTTCCTTGCGCCCTATAAGCGCACCGATCTTGTCATCCAGGCGTTCAACGAAATGCCGTCCCGGCGGCTGATCGTCGTTGGCGAAGGCCAGCAATCCGCCAGCCTGCGAGCCCTGGCCGGCCCGAACATCACCTTCTCGGGCTTCCTGCCCCGGAAGGCGTATGTGGACACGCTGGCGCGGGCCAAGGCGATGGTCTTTGCCGGCTGCGAGGATTTTGGCATAGCGCTGGCCGAGGCCCAGGCCTGCGGAACGCCGCTGATCGCCTTTGGCCGCGGCGGCGCGGCCGACATCGTGCAGCGCCTGGGATCGTCTCCCAGCCCGACGGGAGTGCTGTTTAAGGCGCAGACGGTCGATCACATCAAGGCGGCGGTCGACCGGTTCGCCGAAAGCGGCGATATGATAACGCCCCGCGCCTGCGCCCAGAATGCCAGGCGGTTTTCCGAGGAGAACTTCGATCGGGCGATCCTGGAATCCTTCGAGGCCGTCCAGGCAATCCACACCGTCACGTGAGTTCCAGCTCCCGTCCAGCTGCGGCGCGAACGCCGTCGGCCGCGGCCATCGCCTCCAGATAGCGTAACGCCGTACGCCTCCAGCTGAATCTGGAAGCCCTTGCCCGGCCTTTGCCGATCATCTCCAGGCGCAGGTCGGGCGAGCCGTGCAACCGCATGAAGCTGTCGAACCATGCATCGGGATTATCGGGCGGGGCGAAGAGCGCCGCGCCGCCGCAGATTTCAGGCAGGCTCGCGCGGTCGGAAACGACGACCGGACAGCCGATCGCCATCGCCTCCAGAGCGGGAAGACCAAATCCTTCGGTCAGGGACGGGAATGCCAGGCACATCGAGTCCCGCAGCAGAGCCGCCAGTTGGCTGTCTGGAATGCGTCCGAGCCAATGGACGTTTGCCGCTTCGGCACGTGACCGGCCGGACCTGAAAACGCGCGGATCCGACATGCCGACGATCGCGATCCTGAGTCCGGCGCGGCCGAGACGATCGGCCATGTCCAATATGAACCCCGCATTCTTGTGGGGCGCTGCGCTGCCGATCATCACAATGGTGTCGCGCGAGGCCGCCAGCCGCGTCTCGGCCGAGTGCTCGGGCTTCCACCGCAACGCATGCTCATGGCCGTTCGGCGCCAGGAAAAGCCTGCCTGCCGGGGCGATTTTGTGGCGGATCATCTCCTCCAGAGAATAGGACGACACCGTCGAGACGCTCCAGGCCGCGCGTCCCACAGCAGGCAGCAGCACGCGATAAAGGCCGCGAAACGCCAGCGAGTAACTCTGCGGCGCATTCCAGACGTTGGCGTCATGGATGCATACGATCTGCTTGCGCGCGGCGATCGGCCCGGTGTTGCACAGGCTGAGCAGGCCGGTCCCCTTCGGCCTGGCGGCAAGCGCCACCTGCTCCCAGGCATGGCCGCCGAGGCGGCCGACCTGCCGGATTTCGATCGCTTTGAGTTCAAGGCTTTCAGCACCAGGCGGAACCAGCAGTTCCACCTCCAGGCCCCGCGCAAGCAGCGTCTGCTCGGCAATCCAGCAATCGAGCGCGCGCACCGTTTCGCGTGCATAGCGCTGGACGCCGGTCGTCGGCTGGGAAAGGAACCGCCCGTTGATCGCCCAGCGCCTTGCCATGATTGTGCCCTCGAGCTTGATGCGCAATTTGCGCAAAGCTTAGTGTGAATGCGCAAGTCGTGCTGGTCATCACGGCCATTCGGTCAGAACTGGCCGTGTGCATCATCCGGCATCGCGAGAAAGGGTAGGGTGCTACCTCAAACGTGTGAAGGTCGCGCATCGAGCCCTGGTGCTAATCTTTGTTGGGGAGAGCTGACGGGAAGCTGAAAGCATGGACGAAGTCGAGCCAGGGATAGGGGCTGCAAGACAGGTGACCATCAATGGGCGCGCGCAGGATTTTTCGACGCATCCGCACCAGACAGCTCTCCTGGGCACCGATCCGGCGCAAACCCTGAATATGCGCGAGCGGGCGCTGGTGCTGCCCGCGGGCCGGGAACGGCGCTGGACCCTGAATGGCGATTTCCTCGGGCTGCGGCCGACAGGGGTCGCGCGCTATGCCAGTGAGGTAACCTCGGCGCTGGATGCGCTGGTGGCGCAAGGCCATCCTCTGGCGCGCAATTTGCGCCTCGACGTCGTCGCTCCCCGCCATCCGCCGGAGGCACTTCGCCTCCAGGCCCTGCCGGTTCGCGTCGTCCCCGAACTCCGCCGACCCAGACTTCCCCAATTCTGGGTCCAGGCCCAATTGCCGCGGCACGTTCCAGGGGGGCTGGTCAGCTTCTGCAATCTTGCCCCCGTGTTTTTCAGGCGGCACATCGCCTGCATTCATGACATGCATACGAGGCTGATGCCCGAAAGCTATACGAGAGGTTTCCGCTGGGCGCATCGCCTGATCCTGCCAATGCTCGGCAGCCGGGCCGCCCGCATCACGACGGTCTCGGAACTGTCGCGCCGCCATCTCATCGAATTTGGGGTCGCCACAGCCGGGAAAATCGTCGTCACCTACAATGGCAGCGATCACGCCTTGAGATGGGATGCGATGAGATCGAGGCTTTCCGTCGATCCGGCCAGACCCTATGTGCTTTGCCTCGGGCGTCGCGACCAGGAGTACAAGAACGTCGGTCTTTTGGTGCGGCTGGCCCCATTGCTGGGTGAGATGGGCCTTGATCTGTGGATGCCGGGGGACGTCGACGAGACGGCCGTGAGGCGGTATGCGCCTTCGAAGCCGGACAACCTTGTGCTTCCCGGCCGCATCAGCGACGACGACTTCAAAAAGGCGCTTATGGGCGCCGTTTGCTTTCTGTTTCCGTCGCGGATCGAAGGCTTTGGCCTTCCGGCGGTTGAGGCAATGGCGTCCGGTTGCCCGGTCGTGGCTTCAACGGCGCCCTGTCTTCCCGAAGTGTGCGGGGACGCGGCCCTTTACGCCGATCCTGACGACCTCCACGCATGGGCCGAGATCGTCCGGCTTCTCACCGTCAACAACGACCTGCGAAACCGGCTTGTGCAAAGGGGGCATGCGCGCGCGGCGAATTACTCGTGGCGTGCGATCGCCGAGACATACCTTGAGCTGATGATGGAAATCGATCTGGAAATGCCCGCCGGCTAGCCCGTCGATGCGCACAGCAGCCAACGCCCTACGCTCTGCGGAGCATGATTTCGGCTTGCACAAGACGCCGACCACCGATCCTCCGATCTGACCAAAGAGGCGTTCCGGTCTTTCGCTCTTCGTCCTTCCAGGCGATCGCGCAAAGGCCGGTCACGACACCGCGCCAAGGTTGCGGGCGACTTCGCGCAGCACGCGCATGGCCGTCATCAGATCCCTTTCATCAACGTCGTGAAGCACCCGTTCGCGAACTGCGCTTGCGAAATCGCGAATGGCCTCGGCCTCTTCACGAGCCGACTTTGTCAGATGGATTCCCTTGGCCCGCCGGTTTCCTTCCATGGCGCGACGCGTGACAAAGCCCTTCTTCACCAGCGCATCGACCAATAGGCCCACTGACGCTTGCTTGATCTCCAGGGTCGCGGCGAGTTGCGCCTGGGTCGATCCTTCCTGCTTGGCCAGACACATGAGCAATCGGGCGTGTGCGAGAGTGAGGCCGCAGGCCCTGATGCGTTCATCGAAAAGCGCGCGAAGCTTGCGGTCTACCTTGACAAGATCTTCGACGAATGTGGCCTTGGATGAAAAAAGCGCCATTTGGTATCAGCCATCTATGCTCGCGCCGCATGGAACGGTGGCAAAGCCGCTACAAGCAAAGCGGCGTTTGGGCTCGCCCTTGAAGGCGGGATCCTATGCGGCCCAAAAACACACAACCGCCCCGGGGAGCTTCGCGCAAGACTGCCGTCATTTTCTTGGCCGCCGCGAGGGCCGCGCGGGCCGCCGACCGCTATTGGGTCGCGCGCCGCTGCCGGGCGCCTGAACCTGCTGGTGACCTCGCCTTTGGCCAGCCCGTAAGCCTTCATCCGTGGCGGTCGCCCGTGCAGTGCCTGCGGCGCCGTTCCGTATCACCCGGTTTCGCATCAGCAAACACAGCCGACATGGATTTTTCTCCCCCAGACTTCCCAGACAGAGAGCTGCGCTGGATGCCGCAGCCCCTATGTTATTGTAAAATTAAGTGACCGGCTGCCGCAGCGACAGTGCGCCATTTGGCGTAGCCCGCTTTCAGGAAAAGTCATTTGCCCTACATGCTTCGACAATTTGGCGAACGGCGTCCCGCTTCGCGCCGGCAGCTAAGCCGTTTGCGGGACGACGGAGGGTCGGCGCAAGCGAACGCGTCCCGTGCTGGAGCAAGTGAAAGGATACGGTTGTGCGGCCGTGGCTTCAGGCGGCGGTGGTTGGCGCGAGCGCCTCAAAAAGGCCTGGGTGGCGCCAAATGGCGCGGAACTTCGATTGGCACTGAAAAAGAACTGCACCTGCCTCCCAAGCGGTGAGCGATCCTTGGTGCGACTCAAAAGCCGCGAGTTCCCGGCTGCTGGGTGCTGGGTGGAGGCCATCGCTCATACTGGCAAGGCTCCAATCAGCCTATGAGGGAATATTCGTATGCAATTCGCGCTGCATCGAATCCGCTCGGACGCAGCGTGAAAGGCGCCCCTACGCCGCCTGTCTGCGTACGATCGGGAACCAGTTTGACAGGTATCGCGTCAGCGGCAACTCCCCATAGAGGTACACCAGCACTGAAACATAGGTCACGATCACGGGCGTCACGAACAGCAGGATCGTGGCCACAAGCGCTGATTCGCCGCTTTCGCCCACGAGCCTTTCAGACACGATGTTCACGAACCAGTGCGTCAAATAGATCGCAAAGGTACATTTCGCTAGGAAGTTCACCAGCTTTGAATCGCAGTAGACGCCGCCTTGCTCCAGCGCGACAACGGCCAGCAACAGGATGGAAGTCGGCAGCCCCAACGCGAGAAGACGAGGCGCTTCCGGCCAAAGGAATGGGCGCATGATGACGGCAGCCAAGCAGGCAGCGACGACAAAAGCGGCGCCAGCAATTGCCACGCGGCGGGGAAAACTCAAAGGAAACACCCCGGACCTGCCAAGCCTGTAGACAAGTATGCCGAGCGCGAAATCGACTAGAATAGGATTGGTGTAAAACACAAAAGTCGGGTTTTTGATACCCGATGCCTGGCCGACGACCACGAGAAGAACGACAAAGGCGGCGGAATAGAGAATCCCGTTTTTCATGCTGACAAGTTGGAAGGCCGCGATTATCAGGCTGAATTCGATAATTATGAGCAAGCTCCAAGTCGGGTAAAGGATCGGAAAGGGACCGTAGGCCACGAATGCGAGCGACATGAATAGCTCGGACAAGGTGTTTGATTCGCTCATCGCGTAATTCTCAACGAGAAATGCCAGAATGGTGAACCCCCAGTACAAGGGCACAATTCTGATCAGCCTGGTCCGCAAATAATCGGCTGCTGGCTTGCCTTCGTCTCCGAACACGTGTGCGGTCAGAAAGCCTGCCAAAACCACGAAAAGGTCCGTCCCGAAACGTAGAACGTTCAAGATTTCGGGATCGATGTGAGCGGCGCTCACCACCCGACTGATGTGAATCGAAGCGATGGCATATGCCGAAACCAGCCTAAGGAGCTGCGCGTTGTGCCAGAACTCCCTGGCGTGAGCAGAATGGACTGGCTGCAGATGGTATTCCGCGTTCATCCTGGATCTCACCGAAGCGAGAAGGCGGGACAAAACACTGATGATGGACGACGCTCCCCCGCGGCGTTCTCCAGCGAGGTTTTCGCGTGGCGGTAAGGGTAAGGCGACCAATGCAACAACTGCAATTGACGCCAAACAGACCGTGCCGATCATTGAGATGGCCAGCGAGGAAGCCAATGCAACTACGTCCCCATTTATCCAAAGTTTAGAGGAAGAAAGCGGTACGGAAACGGACGCAAACGAGGTGCATGCCTACCCAATTTGGGGAATCGGATTAGACTGTATGCCCACCATCGTCTCAAAGTTGATCGGACCGTTGCGGCGCGTAACTGGGCCGATAGTCACCAGGGTTTAGCAGGCGAATTGAACTGAAGTATAATTCCATAAAAAGCTTGCATGGGCGGAGGCAACGGCTCCCACTTGTCCATTGCCCGAAGGATGCAATAAGCGGCCCCTATCGCCGTTAGATTTTCTGGTATCTCCGAGGCCTTCCGTCTTATGCTTCCATCACTCCCGTGTTTCATCAAGCCTGCCGATCCAGGCAGTTCTATCCGCGACGGAGCGGTTAGGATGGCTGAGCATTCCTTCAAATAAGCCGTCCGGCTTGCTGAGTGTCATACCTTCTGCGGCGCACGCGAGTGTGATGCTGGCTGCGAAGTCGCCGTGATGGAATGCTTCAATGGCGGCATCGATTTGCTGTCGGGCGGCCCCACTCTTGGTGAACCTGCAGCCGTGAGACCTGTGGGAAACCGATGGTGTGACGCCAAAGGGCAACTCCCCCGAAATTGTCACGATTTTGGAACGAGCCCTAGAGATCGACCCGCGCATCCAGCGGCGGCCCATCTCTACATCCACCCGGTCGAAGCGTCAGCGACGCCCGTACGCGCGGAAGCGGTCGCTGACCACCTGCGGGGCGCCATGCCTGGGGCTGGGCATCTCACCCATATGCCAGCCCACATACGTGCGCGGTTGGGACGCCATCACGATTCCATGCAAGTCAATCGCGAGGCAATCGCGGCGGACGAGGCGTTCGTCGCGCGGGCGGCGAGGCGGCCAGCCCACTCTATCGCTATGGCTACTATCCCCACAACCTTTATGGCGTCTGGCTACCTCACGGGCCGGATGGCTTGGAAGAATCAGGACGTGCCACATCCCGCGCGAAAGGAACGCGTCGGAACCTGGGAGATCTCCTGCCCGGCCGGGCGGCGTCCAACCGCACCGGGAAGGCGAGGAGCCGTAGCCGATGATGAACGTACAAGGGAAGTCTGACTCCGCCATAATAGCTGTGAAGTTGCCGAACAAGGCCGGATCTCCGGTGGCGGAGGCGATGGAGCCAAGAGGGGACCAAGGGAAACGTGGGCCAGCAAGCTCGCACCGGGCACAGGACCGGCGCGTGACCCAAGCGCTGGACCGCGTACGGAAAGCCGCAGGGCTGAGGAAGAAGGAACGGGTCAGAGCGCTCCTCCACCACGTCAATGTCGATATACCTGGGACGGCATTCTACGCGCTCAGGCGCAAAGCTCCTCCGGGCGTAGATGGCATAACGTGGCAGGACTACGAGGCGGACCTTGAGCCCCGGCTCAGTCTGCCATCTGCTGCAGGTCAGCAGACGCAACCCTCATCGCGATCAAAAAGGCCGGAGCTTGTTTGCGGGGCTATTTCACCATCGTTGGGAGTGGCGTCGGCATGGCGCCATCCCTGTCGATCCAAGCCACCGCCTCTTCAAGGGAGTCAAAATTCCGATGTTGCCCGCTCAGCGGGCCAAAACCCGTCTCGAGAAACCATTTGCCCTGGGTGGCGTATGTTTCCTCGTCGATTTGCGTAAGCACCGCCACGAGCAGGTTCGATCTCAGGACGAGAACCCCAGCTTCGCCGCCCTCCACAGTCGCAACACGGATGTTGGTGAGTGAAAAGTCAGGGCCTAGCGTCACATCGTCCATTTGTCGAACCCATACAAATCAACTGCAAGCGCCAATCACGAAGCGAACGGACTTTAGAAGGCGGAAAATTTCTATGCACGAAGGCAGTAACAAAAACTTGATACCCCCATCATTCCGGCAGTTCAATATGCCGCCCGTATTATTCCGGATCCCGGCGAAGGTCCCGCTGACTTAGCGACGCAGCCACGTCGTATTGCTTGTAGAAAACGTCTTTGTTTTCATAAAATTACGGCAAACATCTCATCTTTCAGTATAGCTTGACACCGCAGCTGCGAATGTCGCCCCCGTTCAGTCGGAACTCATCCGGCTAAAGAAGCCGGGCCTTCCTGAGCACGAACGCCTCCGCGTGAAGCTCAGGCGCCCGGCACTCCATTCCGCGCAACCTCGCCAGACCCCGAAATGTTTCGCGGTCGAACCAGTCCTTTGAGCGCTGCGTGCCAAAATGCGTATGAAGCAGGTCGATCTTCCTTTCCAATATGTTGGCGGTGAGCGGAACGTAGGCGTTTGGCTGGCAAAGGTCGCCATCCCATTTCGGGATTTCGTATTCCACCACCAAATGATCGCGAAACACGTTCCAGGTCAGTTGGTTGACCTCGCGGTGATCCTGGTGCGCGTCGAGACGCGCATGGGTGAACACCACATCGGGCTCGACGCGAGCCCTCAGTTCCATCAGCCAGCGCTTGATCGAGCGGCTCTGGGAGGGAAAGTAGCTGTCCTCGAATTCGGCGACCTCGATCGCGCTTTGTCCTGCGCCCTGCAGGAAGGCTTCGGCCGAGGCGGTGGCTTCGGCGGTGCGCTGGCCACCGGCGCTCAGGACGCACCAGTGGACGTTCAGCTTGACCCCTGACGCGATCAGGCTGAGGATCGTGCCGCCCGCGCCGATTTCGATATCGTCCGAATGAGCGCCCAGCAGGAGCAGGGAGAGTTCCTCCCCGCTGCCTGCAATAGACAGGCTCCTCATGACGCGGCCATCACGACATTGCGCCTGTTTCTCTCGGCGGTGACCTTCGCGTTCCAGGGCATGTCGCCCTTTTCGACCATGTCTTCGAGCGACTGCCAGTCGCGCAGCGTATCCATCGAGCGCCAGAAACCCTCGTGCTTGTACGCCATCAGCATGTTGTCTGCGATGAGGCGCGTGAAGGGTTCAAGCACCAGCTCTTCGCCGTCGCGCATGTAGTCGAAGATTTCGGGCCGGAACACGAAATAGCCGCCATTGATCCAAATCTCCGAAGTGTCCGTCGTGCGAAACTCGCGAACGCGGCCATCCTCGGCGATGTCGGCCAGGTGATAGGTCAGCGGCGCCCGCACGGCGAGGAAGCAGCCGATCTTGCCGCTGGCTTCGAACTTGGCGATCACGTCCTCAAGGTCGACGTCGGTCAGCCCGTCGCTGTAGTTGGCCAGAAACATCTTTTCGCCTTTGACGTGGTCCTTCGCGGCCCACAGGCGCTCTCCGATGTTTCGCCAGATGCCCGTGTCGAGCAGCGTCACCCGCCAGTCCTTGTCGGCCTCATTGAGGAGCTGGACGTCCCTGCCGCCGCCCGACACGACGCAGTCGGCGAAGGTCTGTGGCCGGGTGTTCAGGAAGAACTCCTTGATGACAGTGGCCTTGTAACCCAGGCACAACACGAATTCGTCGTGCCCGTAATCGCTGTACCACTGCATGACGTGCCGCAAGATCGGCTGCTGACCGAGCGGGATCATCGGCTTTGGAATGGTTTCGGAATAATCGCGGATTCGGGTCCCGCGCCCGCCGCAGAACAGAACGACTTTCATCTTGGAAGCTCCGCCGGATCGATGATGGTGACGAAAGGAATGGGCACGATGAATTTGGCGCCCCAGGCGGCGACATGGCGCATCTGCTGGATGATCTCGTCCTTCAGATTCCACGGAAGGATCAGGATGTAATCCGGCTGGGCCTGGTCGAGGGCCTCCACAGGACGAATTGGAATGTGCATGCCCGGCGTGAAGCGGCCATGCTTGTAGGGGTTGCGGTCGACGGTGAAGTCGAGGAAATCGGTGCCGATCGCGCAGTAGTTGAGAAGCGTATTGCCCTTGCCCGGGGCGCCGTACCCGCAAATCCGCTTGCCCTCGTTCTTGGCCGAAATCAGGAAGGCCAGCAGGTCGTGCTTGGCGCGCTGCGCCTTGGCGGCGAAGGTGGCATAGGTGGATATATCGGCGAAGCCGTTTCGCCGCTCCCGGGCGAGAAGATCAACGACGCTGTCATTGGTGTGCCAGGCGCTGTCGTCATGCGCCAGGTAAACGCGAAGCGACCCGCCATGGGTTGGCAGCTCCTCCACATCGATCAGCCTCAACCCGTGGCGGACAGCCATCAGATCGATCGTCAGCAGCGAGAAATACGAGAAATGCTCGTGATAGATGGTGTCGAACTGGTTTTCCGCGATCAGGCGCTCGATATGCGGGAATTCGAGCGTGACGACGCCCTCCGGCCGCAGCAGGATTTTGATCCCGGCGACGAAATCATTGAGATCGGGCACCTGCGCCAGGACGTTGTTGCCGATGATGAGATCGGCGCCCAGTCCCTCAGTCATCATCTGCCTGGCCAGGCGCACGCCGAAGAAGTCGACGCGGGTGGTCACGCCCTTCTCGATCGCGGCGCGCGCTACATTGGCGGCCGGTTCGACGCCGAGCACCGGGATGCCGAGCGGAAGGAAGTGCTGCAGCAGATAGCCGTCATTGCTCGCCAGTTCGACCGCGAGGCTGTCGGGACCGAGGCCAAGGCGCTTTGTGATCGACTCGCAATAGGCCTTCGCGTGAGCGACCCAGCTCGTCGAGAAGGAGGAGAAGTAGGCGTATTCGCTGAAGATCGTCTCAGGGGTCATATATTCCTTGAGCTGGACGAGGAAGCAGGCTTCGCACACCTGCACGTGAAGCGGAAAGTAAAGCTCCATCTGGTCGATCTGGTCGGCCTGCAGGAAGCTTTCGCAAGGCGGCGACATGCCGAGGTCGACGAAGGTATGGCGTAGGCGCGAGCCGCAAAGCCTGCACCCGTAAGTCCGCCGCACCGCATGAGGGTCGCGAACGATGTCGACAGCCTGAATGTTCATCCTATGCTCCAGTCCCCGCTGTAGGCCTTGATTGGGAACGCGGGGCGCTGGGGGAACCCCGTGCCTGCCGCGTTGCTTGTGCTTGCGTCAGTTGCGAGGTTAGAGCCGCCGCAGACCCGGTTCGATTTGCCAATCCGGCGTGGCCGGTAATCCCATAGGGCAGGGGAGGAGAACGGGCGCAAACCGAAAGGATGCGGGCGCGCTCGGCATTTTCACCAAACGCGCCAAAAGGGTGAACGCGGCTTGAACGGCTACGACAATCGGCCAGTGGCGCTTATGCTTAGGTCGATCTTTCTGCTTTTGCGGCAAGTGCGAAAATCGCCGATCCCGGTCCCTTCTGCGACGAGGTGAGGGCGTGCAGTTTACCGAAACGGAACTGAGCGGCGTCTGGCTGATCGAGCCGAGGCCGATACTGGATGATCGCGGATCCTTCACCAGGATCTTTTGCGAAAAGGAACTGGCCGATTGCGGGCTTGCGACCCGCTTTGTCCAGCACAGCCGATCGCATTCGGCCCAAAAGGGCACGCTGCGCGGCATGCACTATCAGCAGGAACCCTATGGCGAGGTGAAGATCGTCTCGTGCATCAGCGGCGCCATCTACGACGTGGTCATCGATCTGAGGCCGGATTCGCTAACCCGCCACCGCTGGATCGGGTTCGAGCTGACGCCGCAAAACATGAGGCAAGTCTATATCCCGGCCGGCTTTGCTCACGGGTTCCAAACACTGAGCGATAATGCGGAGGTGTCGTATCTCATCTCGCAATTCTACACGCCCCACGCCTCGACCGGCGTTCGCTACAACGATCCTGCCTTTTCGATCAATTGGCCGCTGATGCCCACCACGATCTCAACCAAGGATCGTGCCTGGCCGCTGCTTGCAAAGCTGGTCTGCTAGGCCGTCGCGAAGGCTGCATCGGCAAGCAGGCCGTGCTCGGCCAGGAGCGATGCGGCCGCCGCAATCTCGGTGAACGACAACCCCGAGCGCTCCGCCATCGAAAGCAGCGAATGGTTCCCGTCGGCGAGGTTCAGCACCCATAGCAGCGCGATCGAACTCAGCCCCGTCGACGTCTCCCCCCCGAGCGCGGCATAAAGGCCGCGCCGGCCGAGTTGCGGTTCGCCCTTGGGGAAGAGATTCAACGGCGTCCAGTCCCCCTCCACGATGTCAATGACGTCCATCAGGATGCGGAAGGAGGAGGCCAGGTGCTCGGGCCGGATGAATTGGAGATCATCGGCCGAGGTATGGTACTGCGGGAACGTGCCGAAGGCGCTTCGCTGGAACATGCCAACGGGAAGATTGAAGCCCGGCGAGCAGAATTGCCGCTCGTCATAGCCGTAGGGCCAGAAGTCCAGCAATGTGGCTTTGCTTTCGCGGCTGAGCACATGAGCCATGGCCCGGTCGATGTAGGCGTCGCCGCGGCGGCTGCGCTTGTAGGTCGGACCGCCGGCGTCTCCCGCGCAAGACACGACAAGGCCATGGTCGATGCGGCCGGTGCCCGCTTCATTGTGCGCCAGCCAGGCCAGCGATCCTATCGTTCCAGGCGCAAACAAGAACCGGTAACTGTAGCGGGTCCGTCTGGACCTGAGGTGGCGGGCAATGGTCGCCAGCAGCGCCAGCCCGGAACAATTGTCGTTGGCCAGCGATGGATGGCAGATATGCGCGGACAGGAGGAATTCCCGGTCCGTGAGCCCTCGGTGCAGGTATTCGCCATAGGTCAGGCTTCCGTCCTTGAACTCGGAATCGATCTCCACCCGATAAAGACCGTCGGGCAATTCGGCCAGCCGGTTGTGGGCCATGCAAAAGCCCCAGGTCTCGGCATAGTACGAGGTGCGGTAGGGGATGAGCTCCGGCTGTTCAGGCAGGGTGTGGATGTGCCGCTTCAGCTCCTGTAGCGACAACGTTCCGTTGAACGGCGCGCTGTAGCTCACGACGTGCAGGTTGCAGTCCGCGAAATCCACGATCACACGCCCGTCGGGCCCGGTGATGCGCGCGGCGCGGATGTTCCATTCCCTCGGCACCGTCCAGTCGAACACCTGCGTCCCGGTGGCGACCTCGCGCCGTTCCAGTCCGACGTGGCCCGACAGGATATCCAATGTCTGGCGCACGCCGTTTCCGGTGATGCTCCTGCAGATCGGGAAGAGCCGTTCGGCCAAGGCGTAGATGTCGTCGCCGACACCGGCGTCAGGCGGCGATGGATTGAAACCGTCGGGCTTCATATGCTCCATGCCCGATCAGCTCGCAGCCGCCTCCAGGGTCCGGGAGGTCTCGCAAAACCGCATGCGCGCATCCAAAAGACCGCTGGCCACCAAATGCTTGATGTGGCCGATGCGCTGGAACCGCGGGCCCTCGAATTCCTCGAGCGTAAGGTCGGAGCTGCGATAGGCCGCAAAGAGCTGCTCGGCTCCCTTGCGGGCGTCCCATTGCGGCTTGAAGGCGGGAAGGACGCGGGCGATCTTGTCGAAGCTGACGCGGTAGGAGCGTGTGTCAGGACCCGCATCCGGCGCGAACTCGAGCCGACAGCCGGGAACCACGCTCGCAACGATCTCGGCGATGTCGCGAATCCTGTAGTTGTGGGGGGTCTGGCCGACATTGAAGGCCTGGTTGTGGATGCTTTCGCGCGGCGCCTCGAGGCCGGCGATGAAGGCGCGCGAAATGTCTTCGATGTGGACGATCGGCCGCCACGGGCTGCCGTCGGATTTCAGCAGGATGACGCCTTCGGTGACCGCCCACGCGACAAGATTGTTCAAGACAATGTCAAAGCGAAGCCGCGGCGACAGGCCGTAGGCGGTGGCCGGGCGGAAATAGACCGGCGAGAAGTCGCGATCGGCCAGCTCGGCGATATCGCGTTCCGAAAGCACCTTGGACCAGCCGTAGGGCGTCACCGGGTTCAGCCCGCCGGTTTCATCGATGATGTCCTCGCCGGCAAGGCCGTAATTGCTGCAGGAGGAAGCGTAAAGGAAGCGCGCCACGCCCGCGGCCTTGGCCGCGCGGGCGAACCGGACGCTTGCTTTGTGGTTGATTTCATAGGTCAGGTCCGGGTCGAGATTGCCCAGCGGATCGTTCGAGAGCGCCGCCAGATGAATGACGGCGTCGAAGCCCTCGAGGTCGTGAGGCTCGACATCCCGGACGTCCTTGCGGATCGAAGGAACGGAAGCCTGCTTGCCGCCGGCGGCATAGGTGCAGCGCTGGTAAAGATCGCTGTCATAGCCGGTTACGGCGTGACCCGCCTGCAAAAGCATCGGAACCATCACCGAACCGATATAGCCTTGATGGCCTGTGACCAGAACTTTCATCGCACACCTCTTTTGACGTTGTTGGCTTACAGTACAACCGCCGCTTACGTGTTGACGGCGATCGGAATGATTTGCGCCGGCTCGTCGGCGCGATTGAAGCGACGAAAGACCAGCTGCGAGGGACGGCCGACAAGGAACCGTTCGACGCCGCCGTCGAGCGCCCGGGCATAGATGGCCAGCGCCCCGTCGACGGCCTCGATTGTCCGCGCGATCGCCTCGTTGTCGTGGGCGTAGCTGACGACGAGGGACGGCATGAGCACGCCGCGCCTGATCGTTTCCTGCAGGAACAGGCTGCGGAAAGCCTGCGATGGCTGTTTCCCGGCGTCGAGCGTGGTGAACGCAAGGCAGGAGGGCCGGCCAACCGGTTTGACGTGGTCGGAGAGGCCGTGCCTTCTGGCCGCATCCTCGACGCCGTCTCTCAGTTTGGCGCCTTGCCGATAGAGATGCTCTATCACGGGCTCGTCGCGGTAGATGCGCATCGTGGCAATGGCCGCGGCCAGCGAATGGGTTTCGGCGCCGTGGGTCGTCGACAGCAGGAACACCCGCGGCCGGTCGGTGTGCTCCAGTCCGCCCAGCCGCATGTATTCGCGTTTTCCGGCCAGCGCCGATACCGAAAAACCGTTCGCCAGCGCCTTGCCGAAGCAGGAGAGGTCGGGCTCGATCCCATAGACCTTCTGCGCGCCGCCGGCGTGCCAGCGAAACCCGGTGATCATCTCGTCCAGGATGAGCAAAGCGCCATTCTCGCGGCAAAGGCGATGCACTTCGTGCAAGAACCCTTCTTGCGGGTCGTCGGCGCGCGCCGCCTCGAGAATAAGACCCGCGATCTTGCCGCGGTTTCTGGCAAACAATTCCTCGACGCTGGTTATGTCGTTGTAGCGGAAGGTCAAGGTCAGCCGCCGCACCGTCTCGGGTATGCCGGCGTTCATTGCGGTGGTTCCGATGAACCAGTCGTCAGTCGAAAAGAAGGGGTGATCTGCGCAGCAGGCGATGAGGTCGCGTCCGGTGTAGGCCCGGGCAATGCGCACCGCGCCAGACGTCGCGTCGGATCCGTCCTTGCAGAATTTCACCATTTCGGCGCCTGGAACAAGGTCCAGGAATGTCTCGGCGCAGTCGATCTCGATTCGAGCAGGCCTGGTGAAATTGCAGCCTCCGCCAAGCGCTGCCTCAACCGCCCTGAGCACTGTCGGATAGGCATGGCCCAACCCGACCGCGCGGTTGCCCATGCCATATTCGATGTATTCGTTGCCGTCGACGTCCCAGACATGGCAGCCGAGGCCGCGCTCGATGAAACCGGGCGCCAGCACGGGATACTGGTCTTCGCCCTTGGCGTAGGTATGGCTGGGGCCCGCGTGTATGATGCGCGCCTTCTCCTGCACCCGCCGTGACTTGATGAACTTGCCAAGATGTTCAGACATGCGACCCCACCTGTTCGCCTGGAGTTTACATGTTCACAGCTGCAATTCGCGCTCCCAATAAGGTCAACGCCGCCTCGCTCAAAGGGCGTATGTCGGCCCTGGCCGAGACCGTCCTGCACGGTCGAAGCCGTGACGAGCTTGAACTATCCGACCCTCCTGGAGGCCTTGCCCTCCAGGCCGCCTTCAGTTCAGATTCAGGAACAGCGGCGAGCGCGATTTTGCCACTAATCCCGGCCAAGCCCCTAGGCGGCCGTGCCCGGGACCTGGAACGGCGGCTTTGCCTTTGCTCCACAAAGGACGGCTCAAGCAGCGTCGGCCAGTCCGGACGTGGCGTTCGAGACCAACCCCAATTGCCTGAACAACGACGTCGGCAGCCGGTCTTTTCGTCAGCTCAAGAGATTGCCCATGAAGGACCCAAAGATCCACAACCCTATTGCCGGCGCAAGAATCCATCTTGCCTCGTATATGCTCTTGTCCATGTAAAGGTGCTCTTGTTGATGAAGCCGGTTCGGCATCTGCGACGCCACCGTCACGAAAACATCCCGATCAGCGCGAGAACGGCTCCGGCCACCAGCAGCAGCCACGACAGACACTGCAGGACCACACCGGCCCTTTCCAGCGCCTCGAGACGACGCTCGACTTTGCGGCTGTGGTCCATTGTATCGGTTTGACGCATCATGATCCCATTCCACCGATCGCCCTGCACTGTGGACGCGCGCCACGCAGCGTTTCTGGACCGCGGCTGGGACAGCAACGGCGATTGCGACGACCTTAGCCCGCGGCGCGGGTCCAATGCCGAACATTGTCGCGGGAAGGGGGCATTTGTCCGTGAAGCATGTCACACGGTGAGCAGGGTCTTTGCGGTGAGCGATCCAAAAGCCATGGCAATCTCGCCATCGGCGGCAAACGAACGGCGCTGTCGCTATCGCCTGTTCCATTCTGGGCCATGATGAAGGGCATGCGACTTGCATGGCTTGAGCAGTCGGCGCCGCCAGCGCCGGCCAGCGCCCCTGCATCGTCAGGGGCGTGAGGCTCGCCGGGACGGGCGGGGAAATTCTCCCCGGCGAGCCTTCGATTTGCGGATTCTGTGATCAACTGTCAGCCAGCGTGCAGGCGCCTTGGCCAAGCGTCGGATTCGCCGCCCGGCCGCGAGCCGGCCACTATCGCATATAGCAGGCAGGTCTGGACAAGGACTTTGCCGTCGAGGAGCGCGCCCGACCATCCCGCCACTGGGGCGGGATGGCAGCGGGCCATCCTTATCTCTGGCTGTGAACGCGAAACGAGACGACCGCAACCCGACAGGCGCATTGACGAAGCGCTGCTTGGCGATTGTGCGCTCATCATCCGCCACCGAAATTCCCCGATGGCGGATGTGAGATTGTCATTGGCGATCAGACTGCAGACGAAGAATTCACCTCCGGCGGGAAAAGGTCGTTGATCTTGTAGGCGACCTCGGTCCGGTTCGTCGCTTTCAGCTTTTTCATGATGTTGCGGATGTGGACCTTGACCGTGCTTTCCCGCAGGTTCAGCTCATAGGCGATGATCTTGTTGGCCTTGCCCCGCCGCAGCGCCTGAGCCACTTCCGCCTGCCGGATCGTGAACATTCCGGTGAGCGTCGGTGTTTCGCGCCCGCCGGTGTCCAGCAGGTGCCGCATGGCAAGGACACTGCTGGCCGGAACGAAAATGCCTCCTGCCACAGCAAGGCCAATCGCCTCCACGCACACGTCGATTCCGACCGAAGTCGGGATGTAGCCGCGCGCGCCGCATTCCAGTGCCCTCAAAATCTGTCCCAGGTCGTCCGTATCGGCCAGTATGACAACGGGCACCGCTCGGAACTCAGCGGCGATTCGCGAGATTTCGTCCGAAATCCCGGCATCGGTGACCTTTCGGCCGCCAAGGTTGAAAAGGACCGCGCCCAGAGGCGGATGCGAAGCTTTCTTGGCGCGCCACTGCTCGACCGAGCTCATGGCGCCCACATCCATACCAAGGTCGTGATCGATCAGCGCCTTCGCCAGGCATTCCCGGTCCAGCGCTCGGCTGTCGATGATGAGCAGGGTCTCGGCCCATGCTCCGGGTCCAGGGTCAATCGGCGAACCGGACCGCGTGGGGCCAGCACCGTCCCTTGCATTCCCCTGTTGTGAACTTGAGTCGTATAATCCTGTAACGGAAGTCATACAAATACCCACCCTTTCCACGCAGATCGCCACCAGGCGACCGTTCAGAGCCCCTTCAAAAAAAGCCTAGAGAGAAAGTTGCAGTCCCCACCCGTATGCGAGCGCTTTGGGCAACTTCCGCCCCAGCGGTAGTTTCTTTTTGGCCCTTCGCTTCCGCAGGGCGAGAACCAGACCCCTAGAGTATGTAAAAGCCAAAACTTTTCGTTAACATAGGTTAACTTACCAAAAAATAGTTCCATGGTGTTAGGAAGCGTACAATTGTCTTGCGCCGGCTGCAGAAAGTTCGGCGGCATCCATGCCGAATTACATCAACCGCAGGTATTCCTTGTCGAAGCCGGCAAGCGCCACGAGTTTTTTTCTGCTGAGCACCTCAACCCAGCCGGCCTTGAAAGAAATCATTTCCAACTTTCGCAACTCTCCGAGAGTCCGGTTTACGTGTACGGGCGTCAATCCGAGGATGTCTGCAAGTTCCTGCTGAGTGAGAGGGCATTCGTACCGCCCGCCCGATGCCAGGCCGTAAGCCGAGAGCCGCTCCTCCATTTCGAGGAGAAAGTGAGCGGTGCGGCTCATGGCGTTGCGTCGTCCGGTGTTCATCAGATGTTCTGTCAGGATCGAGTTCTGGCGAGCGATCGCGCGTGTGAGCATGTTGCCCAGAGGCCTGTGAAGGAGCGTGGCGCTGGCAAGGGCGCGCCTGGGAATTTCGAAAAGCGACAAATCCGATATTGCCGACAGGGTGGCGATGCTGGGGCCGTCGACGGCTCTTACGCCGATTATATCACCCCTGAGAGGCGTATCGATTATCTGGCGATCGCCATTTTGCAGGCCGCGCTGCAGGCACGCCCATCCGGATTGCACGATGAAGATCCTGGTGTCGACTTCACCCTGGCGGCTGACAATCGAATGCGCCTTGTACTCCTTCGCGACAAGCTTCAAAAATGAGTAGGGCTCGCTTTCGTCCCGCGTCAAAGACGCGCCAATAGGATGCGATTTTATGAATTGAAGCAGTGTTTGATTGTGCATGGAAAAGCTGTAATTCGTCCCGCCAGAAGCACAACTTACGATAGATTACTTAGAAGAACCAGATAACCATCCCCTGTGCCCCAGTACTGCCTTTGCGGGAGACATCATACCATTGGCTTAGTGAATCTTCTATTTACGGATATTTTTACCCGCTCCTCATCCAATTTGGCAAGCCATGACGCACCCCCCATCTGTCACGGGAGCGGATGTTACCTCCAAAAGTTCGTTGACGGAATATTGGGGGCAGGTCGATTATCCCTGCGCTCGCGTGAAAATTGCTCATGCGGCCTGTCCGCACTCTTGAGGGGCAGGATAGGGGGGCCGTCGCCCCACCCGCCCAGCGGCTCCCCTATCGCGGCTTGGCTCAGCTTCGCCCCGAGCGACTCCTGAGCTGAGCCGTCCAAGGCTCTCAGACACCCTTCCTAGAAACTACGGCGTGGCGGTGCGGCAGCTATGACGGCTTGGCGCGGCCTGCCACTTCTTGGATTGTGAACCAGCGGGTCGTCACGACGGTTCGATCGTTCAAGCGGCAAAGAGAAGGGTCACGACCCTGCGGGCCAAACGATCGTGTTCGGGCCTGGCCGGGATCGTATGGGAGCAGGCGTCAGCGTGCTACCGGTCAGTCGCGACAATTCAAAAGCTCTTGGAAAACCGTACCCAAGGGCCGCCATTTACCGCGGCCAGGGCAGATGTGGCGATGCGCATTTTTGGGTCCGGGATTCAGGCGTTGCCTTGCGGCGCAGCCTGGACCAACCACTTTCGGGAGAGATGCTCGGTCTCACCTGGCTCGGCATTGCCGTCAAAGGCGGCAATCAACCTGTTGGCGGCAATGCTTGCAATATGGGTCTCCGGCAGGTTCGCCTTCACCTGGCAAGCCCGCTCGTAAATTTCCAGCATTTTTCTGAGTTCTTTCGGCCCAATGACGCGCAGTCCAATCAGACCAGACATGCAGGCACCCTCCCTCAGAAAGTGCAGGAACGCTTCGGCTTGCCAGTTAGCGCCCCACTTCGTTCTAGCACGCGCCGAACGTAGCATAGGTTTTTGCAAATGGAAGCGGCGCCATCCGTAGACTACAGGAACTTAATGTCGCAGATCGGCACTGTTCTTTTGGCTGCCTGTCCGTGCGATCCACCCCCGTTCTGTCGGGAAATCCGCCTTTTGAAGCATGGAGCCGACAAATTGCATTGAGCCGGGCTGGGCTTGCCGGATGCCCTCTCGTTTGGTGAGGTGGAACAGCCCGCAACTCCTAAATCAGAGCGCTGAGATGTGGTCGTTATTTCACGGCCACAAAATGCCCTTCCCGTGAAGCTTATTTTCGAGCATAGGCTGGATTTGGCCAAGCCGCTTTTCAGATCCACGGCGCGCCGACGGTTCTTCACTCGTTAGCCGGAAGCTCCGACGCGCCGAGGTGCTGCGGTTTTGCGAGACGAGAAGCAGCCTGCGAGTCTGGCCGGGACTTGAAGCGTGCGGCTGCGCGGTTTCCGTGACTGGGCGGCTGGTTCGCAGCACTCGGTCACGAGGTGCGGTTGATCCCGCCCGACTATGCCAAGCGGGACCGAAGCACCGGCGCCACGGCACGAATTTACTCACGAATCGCGGCGTCGTCAGTTCTCCCCGCTCGTAACCGAACCGACGACGGACGACCTTCAGGATAGCGCAAGCCCGCCGCTCGCTCTCGCCACCTCGTTTGACGATGTGTTAGGGCGGCGGTGCTTCGTCTGCGCCCTCGAAAACGTGAAATTCGTGCCGGGACGGGCAGCATCGGACCCGAGTGAGGTAGGGGTGGGGTGGAGGCAAGGCGCGCACTACTGGTCCGAACTGTCTTTCAGTCGCGCCAGATGATCTAGGCAAACCTGTTCCACGAGCCTATGGAGTTCGGCTGTGCGTTCCCCCAGCCAAGCGAGCGCTTCCTCGCTGATGGCGTAGTGCCTGGAATACCGGGCTTTGACGTAGGCCTCGTTCAGCGTGTTGAACCAGGCACGGTGGCGTTGCTGTTCTCGCGGCCACGCTGCAGTCAGCCGTCGATCCTGGTCCTCCGCCAGTGCCCGCAGGAACATCAGTTTGTGCGAAGGTGGGCTGTAGTGGGTAAGGACCAGGAGTACGGTCGCGTAGGCATGTTCGATCGCTTGATGAAGCGCAAAGGCCGCATCTTTTCTCCACTCGCTGTCTGCCCGCGATCTGGCGAGTTGGAACTCAAAGGTCTCCAACCAGCGCTTAGTACCCGACAACTTAATACTAAAATTCCCCTCTGCCGCGTCGTATGCCTCGCGAGGGGTCAGCGGCTTCGGCTCGGCCAGCGGCTCTTCATCCAGTTCATAAAGCACGATCCCTTCGCGATGGATATCGCTGAAGAAATACTGCCCTTGGCGCAGGGCGGTGTTGACGAAACGGCGGCTGTGCACGATGAAGCTGGTCGGGGTCTTGATGGCCCGGTCGCGGACCAGTCGATCCTTCGCCTTATACCAGTACTCGAAATCACTGAGCTTGCTGTTGTTGACGATCACCAGAATGTCGAAATCGCTG
>NZ_AHAM01000222.1 GCF_000236565.1 Mesorhizobium alhagi CCNWXJ12-2
CGTTGCCGCCGCCGCCGCCGCGGCCGCCGCCGCGCTCGCCACGGCCATCTCCACGGCCCGACAGAGCGTTGGAAATCACCGAGGTGGTCAATGGCGGACATTGAGCAAGCTGCTCGGGCGCCAGAATGGACGAGCGGTTAACCGCGATGCAGCACATCGCGAAGTTTGCCCGGGTTAGAGGCTGGCATTGCTCTGCCGCCAATCGAGGCCGCAGGCTGTTCTGGGCTGCCGCCGGAGCGGCGCTCATCAATACTGTGGATGAAAGAAGCAAGGCTGCGCTGAGCCCGCTCCCAAGAGGATGCAGGTGCATTGTCTTCTCCTGAGGAAAAAGAGCGCTCCCGTCCCCTAAACTGGGAGCCGGTTCAACAGTTACTACCAAGAGTAACCATTCGTTAGCGATACCTGAAGGTAATAACCTGTGCAAATCCCCCAATGTGACATGATTTGAACGCATTACGCTTTATGCCTACCCCTTTTTGAGAGGGGACGATCTTGTTTCGTTTAGCGGCAGTCTTGCTGGCAGTGATGGTTGCCAGCTCCGCCCAGGCCGGCGGAAAGAGTTCAACCATGGTGACAGCCGGCGACGCCTTCGCCCCGCCAGCTTTCTATGCCTTCTGCAAGAAACAGCCCCGCCTGTGCAGCACTCGGGGGAAGGCGAAAGTGGTGCAACTCACATCGGAACGAAAGGCGCTGCTCAAAAGCGTGAACGCGTCGGTCAACGGGCGGATTCGCGAACGCAACGATTGGATAGGTGGCCGCGCAACGGACGAGTGGGATGTGCCAACAAAAGAGGGCGATTGCGAGGACTTTGCCATCCTCAAGAAGGCCGAACTTCTGAAGCGAGGTTGGTCGGCCTCCGCACTGCTTCTGACAGTCGCCACCTATGGGGGGCGAGGCCACACCGTCCTGACCGTGCGAACCGACCACGGCGATTTGATACTGGACAACCGGACCAACGCCATCAGGGAGTGGTCCAAGACTCCCTATAAGTACTTTGCGAGGCAGTCGCAGAACGACGCGTCAAAATGGACGCGCATCGAATCCGGCGGGACATGACAGTGAATTGTGCTGGGGGAACCGGTGCATCTGCTGCGCGGCAGCAGGCGCCGCATGCGCACGCGTTCTCGCTAGTGTGGAAAAGAATACTTTTCCACCGCCGCCCATATCAATCTGTTGATCTCTTTGATCGCCTCGATCGACAAATCAATACGCTTAAGCTCCGAATCGTCCAGCGCTTCCATCTTGCCGTATTTGATGGATTCCTTGCTGTCGAAGATCCTCATGAGCTGTGTGCTGGCTTGGGTTCCTGTCTCGTCAAACGAATAGATACAGTGGCTGTATTTGTTCCTTAGTTTCGCTTGCTGCGACAATCTTTGCGTGATTTCCAGAACGTCCTTCCGACAGGCGGCTGAGGTGGTCGACTTCTTGGCGAGCCTCTCCACGAGTTCGATCCGCGCGCGTGTCGTGTTCAGGGTGAGGAAGATGATGATGGCGGTTTCCTTGTCGACCTTTGCCAGGCCGGCGATCAGATAAATGAGCAGGCTTTCCGTGTTCGTCCAGGTATAGTTCAGGCGGCCTACCAGCAGCAGGATTTCCTGAAATCGCGGCATTCTCTGTTGTTCTGCCAAAATCAAGATCCACTGCCCCCGCCGTTGATGCAGCTCCCTGGCTTGCGGCCACGGCTCGGCTTGCCGCTCAATATTTTACATTTTACTCTCGATCCGCTCTACGAAGCCAGTGGTATTTCGCCAGCCTCTCCGGGGGTCGATACCAGCGCCGACTGAACCGCACATCTCGCGCATACCCTGAAGGTCCCCAATCTGGATTACCTCGCCTCGCTTGGATCTAGTCAGTTGGAGCTATGGCTTGGCCGGTGCCGGGGCCTGAACCCTTCAGTTTTCGATGAAGCTATACGCAATGCATTGCCGAGAAAAATGGCGGGTCCAAGCATTCGGGATTTTAATAGTAACGCAGTTGCAAGGCTGAATACTATTGTAATCCCATCGATGTATTGCGGGCGGCTTAGCTCAAACGGACAGCTTACAAACTGCTTCCAGCCAAGGCAGACTTCACTCTGCGCCATGGGAAGGCATGGAATACATGCTTTCTCTCCGGCGCCAAGAGCGTGCACCGGTGGGTGCACGTCCATCGAGGGACGGCCAAGCCGTTCCCGGAGCAAGGGAGGGCCAGCGCACACAGTCAAGCATGCCTTTGGATCTTCAGCCGTGCGTCCCCTCGGTTCGGTGATCCTTTTCCAACCAAAACTTAACCAGTCGGCCGCGTGCAACTCATAACCACATCAAAGATGAAAGTGGTTCGGTTGTCGCGGCCCCAATTTCCAAGGACACGACCATGTCAATTGATAGATCGAACCACTTCAACCCGGGCTGGCAGTTCATCGGCAACGAAATCGAGAGCGAGTCCGAAGCCGAATCCGAATCCGAATCCGAAGCGAAATCCGAATCCGAGTCGGATGCCAAGAGCGATGCGGATTCCAAGAGCGATTCCGACGCCAAGAGTGATGCCGACGCGAAGGCCGATGCGGATTCCGAGAGTGAGTCCGATGCCAGGAGCGACGCCGACGCGGACAGCGATTCCGACAGCGACGCGAAGGCAGAAGCGAACGCCAAGAGCGACAACGAAAACAAGAACGACAACAAGAACGAAAACGAAAACGAAAACAAGAACGTCAACATCAACGAGAACAAGACTGACGTCGACGTTGACGTGAAGCTCGATCTCGATGTCGACGATCTCGCCGACGACAACGACTTTATCGATCTCGACGACAGCACAATGACCGCTGGCGAGAACATGCTCATCGCCGGCGGCGATCTTGACTTCAATCCGGGCGACGACATCGAGCTTTCGGGCTTCCTGAACGGCTCGTTGAACGGTAACGGCACCAACACTGCCAACGTGTTCGTCCAGACAGCGCAGATCGAAGACAACGACGAACTCCACAACGCGCAGGTCCAGAACCTGGCCGAGTTCGACGTCGAGCAGAAGGCCGAAGGCGGCGAAGCCGAATCCGGTGACGGTATCGTTGCGGGCGGCGACGGCGGCGACGGCGACGACGCCGAGAACGGCGATGGCGGCAATGGCGGCGACGTCTATGCCAACGGCGGCTGGGCGTTCGGAGGCGACAGCGACACCAAGGCTGAAGCCGGCGACGCCAAGGGCGGCGAAGGCGAAGGCGACGACGCCGACGGCGGCGACGGCAAGGGCGACGACGCCAAGGGTGGCGAAGGCGACAGCGGCGATGCCAAGGCCGAAGGCGGCCACGGTGTAGGCCTCGGCCTCGGCCTGGGTCTCGGGCTCGGCGCTGGCCTGGCAGCGGGCGGCGACAGCAAGGCTGAAGGCGGCGACAGCGACGCCGACAGCGACGCGAAGGCAGAGAGCGATAGCAAGGCTGACAGCGACGCCGATGCCGACGCCGATGCCGACGCCAAGGCCGACGATGCGGGCGATGGCATCGACGCTTATGTGCCGATCGTTCCGATCCTGAACTTCGGCCAAGGCGGCGACAGCGATGCCGACGCCGATGCCGATGCCGACGCCGACAGCGATGCCGACGCCGACAGCGATGCCGATGCCGATAGCGACGCCACTGCTGGCCGCGGCGGCGACGCCGACTCGGGTCGCGGCGGCGACGCGGATGCCACCGGTGTCGGTGTTGGTGTTGGCGCAGGCTTCGGCGCAGGCAGCGGCGGTGACGCAGCGGCCGTCAGCGGTGGCGCGACAGGCGGCGAAGCCACGTCCACCGGCATCGGCGGCGACGCCGTGTCCTTCGGCATCGGCGGCGACGCGCTGAGCGGCGCCTGGGCCACCGGCGGTAACGGCGGCGCGGCAATCGGCGGCGCGGCTACCGCGTCCGGCGGCGGCGGCGGCGGC
>NZ_AHAM01000221.1 GCF_000236565.1 Mesorhizobium alhagi CCNWXJ12-2
TAAGGACAAGTGGTTCGGCCTGAGAACGCCGGACGGCCGCTGAAGCTTCGGTTTTGAAAGGCACTCACCCGCACAGCACCCGGCGAATGCGCTCTCGCCGACTGGAGCTGGGCATTCTAAGGATATCAGGCCGATCGAAAGCCGATGCCGCAGGCACGGAAGATCAGCACCGTGGGTTTTGGAAAGGATCGTCGCCGAACTGATGCCTCGGTCTCCAGGAAGGCCCTGTGCATTATTAGCATCACAGGTTCACGGTAGGCGTTTCGCCGCTGCCTGATCGGATGGACCGTGTGCATGAAGATTCCTGGCACGTATGAGATGCGGGGAGAAATCTAGCGTGCCTCCCCGCGGGTCACCAGAACCGCATTGAAGGCCTTCCGTGGCGAAAGGCTGTCACTGAAAGGCTGATAGCGTCCGGCCCACCAATCGTCGGATGCGTAGGCTTCATCCTCGGCTACGATCTCGAGGGCGACTTCGAAGTGTTCGGTGTAACCGGTGTCTTGCGACGACACCAGGACCGGCAACTCTTGAGGCATCTCCTGCAATACGGCAATCAGTTCACCAACAGTCATCCCATCCGCCTCCTAGGGTCTCGTCAAGGGCTGAATTGCGCCGCGGTCTGGCCCGCTTTTCTTGGGACGTTCGGCAAGCAGGCTCGCTGAAGGGATTTTTCCCGCCCGTTTCCAGCGAGCCGTACTCTCGTGACATGACGACCACCGGCATCTGGCGGCAGGTCTCCACAAGCAAATTACACGCCGCTCAGCGTGACCCAAAATTGGGCAACGCAATATCGCACTTATCTTATAATCAAAGAATCGTACTTCCGTAAGTACTGACCACGCATCTCACCAACATTCCGTCGGGAACAGAGGCAGGAAACTACGGTGTGCCGTCTGCTGCGCGGAGCGCAAATTCGAGCTTCTGTGGGCCATACAAGGACCTGGCAGGGCTTGGAACGTACCTCCTGGAGCATTGTTTTCAATCGAAACCTGCTACTCAGGGCCTGCCGGGCGTATTCATGCCCATCGCCGTATGGCCAGCCGCCGACGCTCTTATACATCACGCCCAGCAGCAAACGCCACGTCGCTTTCTGCTTTCGAAGATTCAGCAGCTCTCCGACCTCTTCGTTCCACGCGCATTTTCGCTCTGCAGCGTTTGAAACGCTCCCACGAATACATCGCGCAAAATGTCGATACGACCCGATAGGAATCTGAGCGGTGGTTGGTCAGTACCGTTAGCAGAAAGCAGGCTAAGAAGAGCGTGAGTGAAACGTAATATGTCTGCGAGTAAGACAATAGTTGCTACAATAAATCTTACAATTACTTCAGTAGTGCGCAATCTACCTTGGCTTGCATCCTTCTACTAAATTAGCAAAATCTAAATTATTCACAGTGCGCAACATTCTGTTGTCAAGTGTAAACTTCATGACTAGGTTTCAACTCAATTGCGGCGGTTCAGGGGTTTGTTTGCGGCATTTTAGAGCCTGGCACTTACGCATCCCTTTGGTTGCGCGAGCCGGCAGCGTTGGTCGCCAGCCCCGCAAATCGTTCGGCTAGCAATGGGGGCTACGGCGGATGCAGCGGAAGAATGGTATCTTGGATCATCGAAGCTCTGACCAAGATCGGCAAGTTGTCGATAGGTGCATATTCAATGGCATTCCCGAAACCGAGGGTCCGCGCCTGACTACCTTTCGAGGCGGCGCGCTCCATACCGTTCGCCCGCCAGGCGAGCATACATTCCGAGCTAAAGACCATGTAATGACGGTGTCGCTCACGCCTGCGCCAGGAATGAGAGCCGCGCGCGAGGGCGATAAGGTTCAGGAGTTTGACGCACCAGCTGGCATGCTCGCGGTCATCCCGGCGAACGAGGAAAACTACGTGGCTTGGTCGTCCACCAGGGAAAACGTGGTTGTTGCACTGGCGCCTGAAAGCCTGCTCGAGCTGGCCGCGCGTGAATTCGACGCGGGCAGAGTGGAGCTCCAGCCGCCGCCCTTTGGAACCATCGATCTCTCGGCGCTCCACCTTGGAAGGCAGCTCAAGGCGGAACTGACATCCGGTGAAGCCGCAAGCGAGCTCTATATCGACTCGCTGATCACGATGTTCGCGATCCATATTCTTCGAAACTATTCGAGCACACACAAAGTGCCTGCCAATGCCAAGGGCGGTCTTTCCGCGCGCGCCGCGGCGAGAGTGGTGGACTTCCTTGGCGAGAATTTTACCCGCAAATTATCCGTGGCCGAATTGGCCGCTGTCTCCGGTCTAAACCGTCGCCACTTTATTCACGCTTTCACGCAGACGTTCGGGGAGCCACCGCATCGCTATCTGGTAAAGCGGCGCCTTGCATTCGCTGAAGAACTGCTTGTCAAAGGTGACCTTGCGATCCCAGAAGTCGCTCATCTGAGTGGATTTTCAGACCAGAGCCAATTGACAACCACCATGAAGAAATACCGGCAAATGACGCCGATGCAAATGCGGCGGGGCGGATAGTTCCTTCCCTCGTCATTTTAGGGGCGGCATTCAAGACCTCCGCTCCTTCGGCAGGGCAAGTTTCGAGCATGCGTTGCAGGTTGTGTGGCCATTGCGTCACAGTATCTGCGGTTGCCTTTGTCCGAGCGCGTTTTGTCGGACTTTTTAAAAAAAGATCGCACTTTTCAAAAATACCGCAGGGCAAAATTGTGCCCTCCTGCTTGCACTGGAATCGTCCGGTGTACGGCACGATGCCTCCGCCAACTATGCTTAGATGACTGGGGTTTGGAAGAGATGCGTGCCGCCTGCAAGAGATCTCCGGAAGTGCTCAACGCCAATGCTCGGGCTTTCCATGGATAATTTCGCTTCGTCGAAGCAGCCTACGGAGATCCAAGGCCTTGCACCGAAGGCCGAAGCGGCCTGGACTGCCTTACAGCGCCAATACGCCAGCCGGATCAGCGACGCGGAGATCGATCATCTCTTTGCCTGCTTCGTGCTTGGATTGACCTCTCCGGCTTATGCCGAGGGGGAACCGGCCCTCCATTTCGATGTCTGCCGCGCGCTGGTGGCGGTCAAGCTGCCGCCGGAGCGGGTCCACGCTGCCTTGCACACGATGCCGGAACCCACGCAGCCATGGCTTGCGAGCGCTTGTGCGCTGATCGAGAGCCAGGGCGCGAAGATAGGAAGCGCCCTTCAGGAAAAGGCGTCCAATCTCGAAGACCTTTCAACCGCCCGGGCGAATGCGGCAACAGGAAGCCTGGGCAAAAACGAGGAAAACGCAACATGACTGCAGGCATCGAGGGACGCGCCAGATCTCGTGGTGGATTTGTCGGAAACTGGGTTTCAGGCAGCGGCGACAGCCGTTCGCTGCGCCGCAGGTTGATGGCGGCGCTGCGGCTGGCACACTGCGTGCTCGGAATGGGACGTAAGCGGCTGGGGCTCGGCACGCTCGGCGCCGGCGGAACCTTGGCCTCCGCTCTCTATGGCTCGGCGCCTGCGGTCGCCTGTGCCGCCGCGAGCGTGCTGCCGGAAGAGCCGACCTGTCCAAACTGCGGGCGGGTTTTCGTCGAGTTCGCTAGTAAGGCGACGAGACGCCGGTGGATGGAACTCGGCTGGAGACCGGCCGCTGCGGCGGCGTTGGGCGCGTTGGCGCTGTCGGTTTCATCCGCGGCGCCAGCACAAGCGCAGAATTACACGGCCGGCGGTGGCACCGTGGCCCCTGGGTCCACCCTCGGCTTGGCGATCGGCTGTGGTGGTAACGGGGCGACCGTCACCGCAGGGGCCGTCAGCGGCGGCATGGCGATCGGCTGTCGCTCGGTTTCTGGTGGAACGAATTCCATAGCTATTGGCGTTGAAGCCACGACTACCGCCCAAAACGGTGTCGCGATAGGAACGAGCTCCGGCGCCGGGCTAAATGCATCTGCTTTTGGTGCCTCCGCTCAGGCGACCGGTGCTACGTCGTCCGCCTTCGGCTTCGGTGCCACCGCGAGCGGACAAGGCTCCGTTGCGAACGGCTTCCTCGCGAACGCAGGCTTGCAGAATGCCGTCGCTATCGGCGCCCAGGCGACCGCGTCCGCGTTGAACTCCATCTATCTTGGCGCACGCACTTTTGGAACAGGCGCCAGTGCACAGAGCGCCATCGCCATCGGCACGGACGTTATAGCGTCTCAGGTCGACGCCATTGCGATCGGGCGTCAAAGCCAGTCGACGGGCACGAGCGCCACGGCGATGGGTTTGAACGCCCGCGCCTGGGGTAACCAGTCCATCGCGCTCGGCCTGGGCGCGGTCGCAGGCGTTCAGGCCAACACGGCCATACCCAACAGCATCGCGATCGGCACCAATTCGCTCGCTTCCGGCGGTTTCGGGGTCGCGCTCGGCCAGGCCACGCAGGCCACTGCCGATTTCAGCACGGCAGTCGGCAACGGGGCTGCTGCCAGCGCCGATTCCGCTACGGCCCTCGGCCGCGCGACTTCGGCGACGGGCCTTGCCGCCACCGCCGTCGGCAATGCGGCTCGGGCGACAGGGAACACTGCGCTCGCACTCGGTGGCCAAGCGGTGGCTGTCGGCGACAGCACGGTTGCTGTCGGACAGGGGGCCGGCGCTGGGTCAACCACTGCCAATAGCGGTTCTGTAGCGATGGGTATCGCTGCCGGTACGCTCGTCAGCGGCGCACAGAATACCGCTGTCGGCGGTGGCATCGCCAACGCCATGAGAGGTGCCGGCTCCGGCGTCACTGGAGCGCGCAACGTCTCCATGGGAACCGGCGACGGTTCCGTCACTTATGACGGCACGCTTGCAGCTTCCGCCGGCAACCTGGTGACGGGCGACGACAATATCGCCATCGGCACCAATGCCGGCATCGGCGTCAGCGCCAACAATACGACGTCGATAGGCGTCAATGCGAACGCAACCGCCGAGAACGCGATTGCTATGGGCCATACCGCGGTGGCGGACGCTGCCGACGCGGTCGCCATCGGCACGGGCGCGACCGCAACCGGGGGCAAGGCTGTCGCCATCGGCGCCGGCAACGTCGCTTACGGGGACGGCGCGGTCGCGATCGGCGATCCGAGCTACGCCAGCGGCACCGGCGCCTTCACGGGCGGCGCGAACAACATCGCCAATGCCGACGGCACGGCGACCGCCACGGCGGCCAACGCGGCCAACGGCGCGGTCGCCATCGGCAACAACAATGTTGCGATCGGCCAGGGCTCGGTCGCGCTCGGCAACTTCAGCCGCGCGGGCGCTGCGGGCGCGGTCGCCTTCGGCGATACGGCCGTCGCCAATTTCGCGGATGACGTGGCGCTGGGCTCCGGCTCGGTGACGGCGGCCGCGGTGGCGACGCCGAACGTGGTGATCGACGGCGCCACCTACAATTTCGCCGGCACGACGCCGGTCTCGACAGTCAGCGTGGGTGCGTTGGGCGCGGAGCGTACCATCACCAATGTCGCGGCGGGCCGCCTCAGTGACAGCTCGACCGATGCAGTCAATGGTTCTCAGCTCTTCGCGACCAACCAGGCGGTCGACAGCCTCGGCACCACCGTCGACAACATCAACAATGGCGGCGGCATCAAGTATTTCCACGCCAATTCGGTGCTGCCGGATTCGCAGGCGCTGGGGACTGACTCGGTGGCGATCGGGCCGAACGCGGTGGCCAACAACGCCGACGACGTCGCTATCGGTTCCGGCGCTGTGTCGGGCGCGACGACGGTGGTATCCAACGCGGTGATCGGCGGCACGACCTACAACTTCGCAGGCGCGACGCCGGCCGGCGCCTTCTCGGTCGGCGCTCTGGGCGCCGAGCGCCAGATCCAGAACGTCGCGGCGGGGCGGCTCTCGAACAGCTCGACCGACGCGGTGAACGGATCGCAGCTCTTCGCGACCAACCAGCAGGTCACGCAGAACACGACTGACATCGCCAATCTGGATGGACGCGTGACGACGGTCGAGGGCGACGTCACCAATCTCGACGGGCGCGTGACGACGGCCGAAGGCAACATCACCAACCTGGGCAACACGGTCAACAACATCGCCGGCGACACCTCGACAGCCTACACCGATGCCAATGGCGACGGCATCCGGTATGTGCGTACAAACGACCGTACGCTGCCGGTCGCGGATTCTTCCGCCCAGGGAATCGCCTCCACAGCCGTCGGCTATCAGGCGACTGCCGTGGCCGACAATTCGCTCGCACTCGGACGTGACAGCCAGGCCAGCATCGTGGGCGGCGTCGCGCTTGGTTCCGGGTCGATCGCCGATCGCGCGCTGGCTCCGGTCACCGGCCAGATTCCGGCCGGGGCAACCAACTTCATTGAATACAATACGACCGACAAGACGCTGCTTGGCGCGGTCTCGGTGGGCACGGACACCTCGTACCGTCAGATCACCAATGTGGCGGATGGCACGAATGCCCAGGACGCGGTGACGATCCGCCAGCTCCAGGGCGCCATCGCCTCGGTCGCGACGACCCCGTCCATGTATTTCCATGCCAATTCGACGGCCGGAGACTCCCTTGCCGTGGGCGCGGAGTCGATTGCGGTCGGCCCAACGACGGTGGTCAACGCCGACAACGGCGTCGGCATCGGCAACGGCGCGATCGTCGACCAGATCGCGCCGGGCGGCACGGCCATCGGCCAGGGCGCTCATGTGATGTTGGCCGACGGCATTGCGCTCGGCACGAATTCCCTCGCAGCGGGCATTCAGTCCGTCGCCATCGGAGCTGGCGCTGAAAGCAACCACGCCAACAGCATTGCGCTTGGCGGCAATTCCATCACCACGGTTGGCGCCCAGACGGATTATACGGCGTTTGGCCTTGCCGCGCTGCAGGACTCCGTCGGCGAGGTGTCGATCGGCGCGGCCGGTTCCGAGCGCAAGCTGACCAATGTTGCCGCCGGGTCGGCGGACACGGATGGGGTCAACGTCTCGCAGCTGCGCGGCATGACGCAGAACGTCACCAACCTTTTCGGCGGCACGACGGTGGTCAACCCCGACGGCTCGATCACCGGGCCGACCTACAACATCCAGGGCGGCAGCTATACGACGGTCTATGATGGCTTCACTGCCGTGGACGCCAGCCTTACCAACCTCAGCAATCAGATCAACGGCGGCGGTGGCATCAAATACTTCCACGCCAATTCGACGCTCGCCGACTCGCAGGCGACCGGCGTGGACAGCGTCGCGATCGGACCCGAAAGTGTCGCGAGCGGTGACGGCAGCCTGGCTGCCGGCAATGGCGCGAACGCGGGGGCGCAGGGCGCTGTGGCCCTCGGCCAGGGGGCTGAGGCGAACAATGCCAACGATGTCGCACTCGGTTCGGGGTCTGTGACGGAAGCTGCCGTCGGCACTTCGAGCGCCGTCATTAACGGCCAAAGCTACGACTTTGCCGGCACCGCACCCGTCGGAACTGTCAGCGTCGGCGCTGACGGCGCAGAACGGACGATCACGAATGTTGCTGCCGGCCGAGTATCGGCAGACAGCACAGACGCCATCAACGGCTCCCAGCTTCACGCGACCAATACGGCAATCGAGGATCTGGAGACCGATGTGGGAAGCATCACCCAGAACGCAGTCCAATATGACCTGAATCCGGATGGTAGCAAAAAGAACAGCATCACGTTGCAGGGCGGCGACGTCAATGCGCCCGTGATCATCTCGAATGTAGGTGCGGGCGTGGCGGACACCGATGCCGTCAATGTCTCCCAATTGAACGAGGGGATCACCGAATCCAGGTCCTATACCGACAACCGTGTCAGCTATGCGATCGACACCGCCAATGATTATACGGACACGGTCGCAGCAACGACATTGAACCAGGCCAACAGCTATACCGACCAGAAGTTCGATCAACTGAACCAGGAGGTCGGCGAAATCCGTGATGAGGCAAGGCAGGCCGCCGCCATTGGGCTTGCTGCGGCCTCGCTGCGCTACGACGATCGTCCCGGTAAGCTCAGTGTCGCTATGGGGGGAGGCTACTGGCGCAGCGAAGGCGCACTGGCCTTCGGCGCCGGCTATACAAGCGAAAACGGACGTGTCCGCGCGAATCTGTCGGGAACAACGACTGACGGGCACTGGGGCGTCGGCGCGGGTCTCAGCTTCACCCTGAACTGAGCTCATCATGTTTAGGCAAGCGGCCTTTGCCGCCCCGATTTTTCTGGCTTGTCTGTTACTGTCCGGTCCATATGCGGCCGGACAGGAGGCGGTCGGTTCTGGCTATAGAATAAAGCCTTCCGAGGTCGTGCTGCCTCCGGAGGCAACGCTTGGTGAATATCAACGGACCACTCGTCCGTTCGAGAACTGGACGCTGATCTGCGACGAGAACCTGAAGGCTCGCCAAAGGGTTTGCAACGTCACCCAGATTGTCGAGGACCACGAAGGACAGGTCGCATTCAGCTGGTCCCTTGCCGCCACCAAGGAAGGCAACCCCTACATGATCTTGCGCACCGCACCGGTCGCCAAGAGCGATGGCCTGGTGTCGCTGAAATTCGAGGGCCGTGAAGAGCCGGTAAGGGTCCAACTCGATGGGTGCAACGCAGCAATTTGCATCGGAATGCTGCCGGTCGGTCCCATCATGCGTGAACAGATTTCGAAAAACGCGGCACCGACCATCTCCTATTCGACAAAAGATGGGAAGACCGTCAGCGTGACCGCAACCCTCAAGGGCCTTTCTACAGCCGTTAAGGCGATCAATTGACGGAGACATTTTGGTGAACCAGCAATCAATCCATGATCGCATAATATTTCGGAACCAGAGCAAAGATGCTGTTCAGGATGGTGTCGTTGATCGGAACAGGCCGAAGCGAAGCTGGTTGAGAATGGCGGTCTTCTCGCTGTTCGGACTTGTCGCCGTCGGCGCTGCCGGCCTCACCGCCATCCAATACGATGTGGTTAGGAATTTCGTATCGCAGCCGGCGGTTGCGAAAACCAACGAAGCCAGCCAAACGCTGGCTGACACGCCGTTTCTGCAGCATGCCATGCAAGCGGGCCTGCAATCCTGTTCCACGGTCTTTCCGGTTCTCGGGGAGCTGCTGACGAACGGCGCCACCTATAGTGTACAGTCGGTCTGGAACAACGAGGCCGCCGACAAACACGTCGTGCAAGCTCTGGTTGGCATGAACTATGCCGCGGAGGGCTACAACGGCCCGGCGGCCGGTGTTGTGGTCGCTGCGCCGACAGGCTCTTTTTGTGAAGGTTCGATGATCCGGGTGGCGCCGTTTGCGGCATCATGCGCCGATATGCCGGCCATGCTTCCGAAGGGAAGCAAGCTTACCAACAATCTTGCGCAGATCAGCGTCTACGAACTTCCCGATAACGGTGGCAACGCAATGCTCCTACCAACAGGAAACAGCTGCGTCGTCATTTCCGTAGCGTCGGCGACAGGAACACAAGGAGGTGGAAAATGAGATTGAGTTTTGCCCTTGGTGCGATCGGCATGGTGTTGGTCACAACAGCGCAGCTGGGCGCGGCTGACCTTCCCACGGCTGCCGATGTGCCGGTTCCACCGCCTCAAGAGGAGCGCGGCATCTGGGCCGCAATCGCCTACTCCGAGACGGACGAAAAGCACGGCTTCTTTTGGGGCGCCGACAAGCGGCAGGAGGCCATGGAAATCGCGCTCGAGCATTGTGAGAATGTCGAAGGCACGGGATGCGTTGTCGTTGAGGTGTTTCGCAACCATCGACATTGGGACGACGACGATGATACCGGTTTTCCCTATCACCGTTGTGGCGCGCTTGTTATCGGCAAGGAAAAGGTCGGCCGAATCACACCTTGGAGCGCAAAATCGGCGCCAACACGCCGGGAAGCTGAGAACCTTGCTCTCGCAGCCTGTGAGCGGTCAGGGACGCAATGCAAGGTTCGGGAATGGGTATGTACATGAGGCTTCGCCACAAGACCGTTTCCGCATGCGGAGCAATTGTATTCTCTTTGTTGTCAGCCGCGTCGGCCCAGCAACAGGTGGCAGCGCTTCCTAATGGAGCGTCGTCCCTCCGGGAAGTATATCAGGACTGGAGCGTCGCCTGCGCCATTCGGGAGAACGCGAAGATCTGCTCGCTCTCGCAGGACCAAGTGCAACAGAACGGCCAGAGGCTTCTTGCTGTGGAGGTGCACAGAAGTGCAGATGGTTCGGCAACGGCTACCCTGCTTCTGCCCTTCGGCATACTGCTCGACTCTGGCGTGACGCCGCAGATCGACGACCAGCCGCCATTGTCGCCCCTGCGGTTCAGGACCTGCCAGCCCACAGGGTGCCTTGCCGTGTTTTCGATCGATCCGGCGATGCTCGGAAAGATGAGAGAAGGCTCGGTGCTGAAGCTCAATGTCACGACCGCCGCCGAGACCCAGCTGACGTTTCCAGTGTCCCTCCGCGGCCTGACCGTAGCGCTCGATCGCATGGCGGCGTTAAGCACGCGTTGAGGGACATAAGGCCGCCAACTGCTGACAGCCCTAGCGCCTTGTTCACCGTGCCTCGTAAGTGGCGGGTGTCAATGACCGCTCTCTCGTTGGCAATTTCCGAGCAAGTCGAACTCTAGATGCCTTGGGGTGACGCTCCTGAAGCGTCGCTCCGTGACCAAAGGCGACATTGTCACTGTGCGGTTTGGAATGTCTTATACCTGACGGTCTTTAACGAAAATTCAGCTCCTCCACCGCTCACCTTCAGGGGCGCGTCGGTGGAGCTTGTCAGGAAGAGGCTCTCCATTGGGTGTGAATGCCAGCGATCCTGAATTGATGCAAAAGCGGTTCCCGGTCGGAGGCGGGCCGTCTCGAAAGACATGACCTTGGTGCGCGCCGCAACGGGCGCAGACGATCTCCGTCCTGACGACGCCATGGCGAGTGTCTTGAATGCTGCGGAGATGATCCTGAGCGAAGGGCGCGGTAAAGCTTGGCCAGCCTGTGCCACTTTCAAACTTGCCGCCGCCGTTGAACAACGGCAGTCCGCACAAACGGCAGGTATACAGCCCCTACCTCGTGGACGAAAACACCGCAAAATGGGGCCTCTTCGCCATGTTCGAGCAGCAAGCGTCGCTCTTCATCGCTGAGGGCTGCAACCAGTTCCCGCAACTGGTATTGGTTGGGATGTGTCAGGTCGAACAGCATTTCGGATATGTCGGGCATATTCTATCTCCTTGCTACCTTCAACGGGTCGCATTGGGCAGATAGCTTGCATGGATTTCGGGCGGCGCCACCCCGGCGCCGCCCGATCAGGGGCGTTGTTCGATGGATTCGCTTGGGTGAGGCCGGTTAGAGCTTTGACAACGACGATAGCGGGCCGGGTCAGTCGGCCCGCTATCGTCGTTTTATGACTGGAAGAACGCGAGAAGGTCGGCATTAATGGTGTCGGCATGAGTCGTCGGCATGCCGTGCGGGAAACCTTTGTAGGTCTTGAGCGTCCCATTCTTCAGCAGTTTCACCGACAGCGGAGCGGAATCGGCGTAAGGAACGATCTGATCGTCGTCACCGTGCATCACCAGCACCGGAACGGTTATCTTCTTCAGGTCCTCTGTGAAATCGGTCTGCGAGAACGCGACGATGCCGTCATAGTGAGCCTTTGCGCCGCCCATCATGCCCTGCCGCCACCAATTCCAGATCACAGCGTCGGAGGGTTTTGCGCCCGACCGGTTGTAGCCATAGAACGGCCCGGAAGCGACGGCGATGTAGAAATCGCTGCGGCCAGCCGCGAGCTGCGCCTGGAAGCCGTCGAACACGTCCTGCGGCAACCCGCCGGGATTGGCTTCGGTCTTCACCATGAGCGGCGGGACCGCGCTCAGGATCGCGGCCTTCGCTACGCGGCTTTCACCGTGGCGCGCGATGTAGTGGACGACTTCGCCGCCGCCGGTGGAGTGTCCGACGTGGATGGCATTCTTGAGGTCGAGCTTCGCCGTCACTGCAGCGAGGTCGTCGGCGTAATGGTCCATGTCATGGCCGTCGCCAACCTGGGTGGAGCGGCCGTGCCCACGCCGATCGTGGGCGATAACGCGGAAGCCCTGATTGACGAAAAACATCATCTGGGCGTCCCAATCATCGGCCGAAAGCGGCCAGCCGTGACTGAAGACGATGGGCTGGCCGGAACCCCAGTCCTTGTAGAAAATATCGACGCCGTCTTTCGTGGTGACCGTAGGCATTTCGTTCTCTCCTCAAATGGTGCATGAATTGGACGAGGAGGAGATTATGGCAGGTTGGTCGAAGGGCAAATGCTCTAAAGGCTCAGCCTTGTGTCCCTGCGGATCAACTTGATGAATCCAAACCGGATTGCCGACCAGGCCGTTCCCCTGGATATCCTCAGCGGCTTGGCGCCACTGCTCAGAGTCCGCCCCGAACTACAATATGTTTGCCGCTTCGGATCGCAGTGGGCGTCTCCTCATCCACCCGAGCCGGACGCGTGGGCGCCATTCCACATCGTCACGGACGGCACCTGCGTTCTTCACCTTCCAGACCTGCCTCGCTCGGTTGCTCTCGAATCAGGAGACATCGCGGTCCTGCCTCGCGGGAGCGCTCATGTCATGCACGGACCGGACACTGCTCCCGATGACCCGGGACCGTTCAAGATTCAGGGCCATTCCAACGGCACAATCCTCGTAAAGTCCAACACCGAAGCCCAACCCGAAGCCGGGCTGATCTGCGGTCGACTGAGGTTCGATCACGCAGGCGAAAACCTGGTGCTCTCCGCCTTGCCAGAAGTGATTGTCATCAAAGGTGCGGTAGGTCGAGATTCCTCCAACATCCGTCAACTCATCACCTTCCTTGCGGAGGAGCTGAACGGCGCTCGGGCAGGAGCATCGGCAATTGCGGCTGATATGGCCAGCAGCCTGATGATCATAGTCGTGCGCGCACATTTGGAATCCGAACACGCCTCAGATGGGCTGCTGTCTTTGCTGGGACATCCACAGGCTGGCCGTGCCGTTGCCGCGATGCTCGACCAGCCTGGCCGCGCATGGAGCCTCGACGAACTTGCGACGCTAGCGAACGCATCGCGGGCTAACCTTGTCCGCATCTTCCGCAAGACCGCGCATGTTCCACCCTTGGCTTTTCTCTCCGAGATGCGGCTTGAATTGGCCCGAAGGAAGCTGCGAGCTTCAAACCGGCCGTTAGCCGGGATAGCTGCCGAAGTCGGTTTCCAATCGGAAAGCGCCTTCAGCAAGGCTTTTCATCTTCGCTTCGGCATTAGGCCTGGCGGAGCGCGAACAGCATCTGCTCGAGCAGGCTGAGCGTTCGCGATGGCTGGCCGTTAGGTCAGGGCTCGGGGTCCTTGGTATCTTGTCACGTCACGATTCAAGGCGAATATTTACGCCCTCGTGCATGGCTGGCGACGTCACCGCCAGGGATGCCGTGATATTTTGCCGGGTCGGCCTGATGGCGGCCGTTCGAAGCATCTTAGCTACTGCCCAACAGCAGACGTTGTCCACGAAAAGCTGCAGATCGACGTTCATTGTCACATCGTCACTCGACAACCTCGCGGAGGCGTTGACCCCTGTTGCCGTCTGATTGAGCGTAACAAGCTCATCGCCGTCGGTCCTTTAAAACCCCGGCGGTGGTCCGCCGAGGTTTTCTTCATCAGTTGGAGACGATCAGGATTTTCCGGCGGCCCGCTGCTGGCGATACTGCACTGTCGGAAGGCCACCCCAGCCCCAGTTGTCGAGATCGATCTCCTCGATCACGACGTAGGTCGACTCAAGCGGCTTGTTCAGGACGTCCAGGAGGACTTCACTGACACCCTTGATGATAGCCGCCTTTTCATTGGCGGTGACCGCGTTGCGGTCCGGTGTGCTGCCCTCGCGGGTAATCTGTACCGTGACAATAGGCATTGCGTTCTTCCTTTTGATTTTTTGTTTTGGTGAGCGGCAGCACTGACGGAGCGCGGCAGCGAATTATTGGGCCGATTACCAGCGGCCGGCGTTCTGGCCACCATCGACATGCAGGATCTCGCCCGTAACGAAGCTCGCGGTTTCGAGATAGAGAACGGCATCGACAACGTCGCGAATCTCGCCCATGCGGCCAACCGGGTGCAGTCCAGCGAGCGTCGGGTGGGTCTCGAGCGGATGCATTGGCGTCTTAATCACGCCTGGAGAAACTGCGTTGACGCGAACGCCGCTCTTTGCGAATTCCATTGCCAGCGATTTGGTCACCGCGTTAAGCCCGCCCTTGGTCAGGGACGCGAGCGCGGAGGGCATGCCGAGGATTGGCTGTTCGGCCAGGCTGGTTGTGATGCTGACGATATGGCCCGAGCCCTGCTTTAGCATCTCAGTGGCAGCGCGTTGGGTGATATGGAAGAAACCGGCCACATTCACTGCGAGATTATGGTCATAGTCTTCCTGCGTCATTTCGACGAACGGTTTTGCGAGAAAGACGCCGGCATTGTTCACCAGGGAGTCGATGCGGCCAAAGCGTTGAAGTCCTTCGCGCACGATCCGCTCCGCGGTTTCGGCGTTGCCGATGTCGCCTGGCACGGCGTGGACGTCCGCGTCGGCACCAGGTTGGATCGACCGGGAACTGGCGATGACGCGATAGTTCCGGCCGCGGTAGGCGCGAACCAGTTCGGCGCCAATACCTTGTGATGCGCCGGTGATGATGACAACTTTCTGTTGATTGCTCATGGAGGTGGTCCTTTTCGATTGCAGCGGCCGCTTCATTAGCGATCCGCCCTTCGCCGTCGGCGTTGGTGCAATAGAGTTAGACCCATGCGCATTCTGGGAGAATTGCCGAGGATCAGCAGACACTCGACCGACAACCGGCATAATCAGTCGAGGATACCGGTTTCCGCCGCAAGCCGTGCAAACTCGGAACGCAGGCGTGGTGCTGCGAAGTCGACGAAGGCCCGGACCTTCGGGACAGACAGTCGACCGTGGGGCGCAACCAGATGAACGGGCAGGGCAGAATGCTCGGCTTCAGCGAGCACGATCTTCAGCCGACCATCCCTCACATACTCCGCGACGTGATAGGAATAGAGCCTGGTTAAACCGCTGCCGGCCAGGGCCGACACCAGCGCAGCGCGCACGCTGTTGACAGTGCAACGTGGCTTAAACTGAACCGTCCGCGGGATGGACGTGCCGTTCGCCGGTGTAAAGCTCCACGATTCCAGACCGAAATTGGTGAAGGCGATGATCTGGTGTTTTGCAAGATCGGCAGGCTCTTCAATACGAGGATGGGCAGCGAGATAGCGTGGAGACGCCACGACGACCCGGCGAACATCGCCGCCCAGCCGGGTGGAGATATGTGAGGAGTCGACCAGATGGCCGATACGCAAGGCGATGTCGACGCCCTCTTCCACAAGATTGACGAAACGGTCGAGGAGAAGAAGCTGCGTTGAAACGGCAGGGTGGAGGTCAAGGAAATCATTCAGGATGGGCACCAAGACCTGTTCGCCCACGATAGGCGGCGCTGAAATCGTCAGCATTCCCCGAGGAGCCGCGCGTTCTCCGCCGGCCAGCATGTCGGCCTCCTCGAGTTCGGTCAGAATTCGCCGGCATGCGGCGGCATACCGCTGCCCAGCCTCGCTCAGCTTCAACGACCGGGTCGTGCGATGCAGCAACTCAATCCCGACATGCACCTCCAATAGACCCAGTGCCCGACTTACCGCTGTCGGAGACCGCTTCAGGCGGCGGGCAGCACCCGCGAGGCTGCCCTCGTCGATCGCGGTTATGAACACTTTCATCGCATCGATGCGATCCATATTGTGCCGCCTTGCGGGATGGGAACTGGTGAATGACCAGAATTCACCCGAAAGCAGCAATAAGTAAACAAGGCCAGCGGGCACGATCCAACGTCAAACCGTCCTGGAATGATCGACATTGTAGCCTGTGGCTTTCGCGCTATTCCGATGTGCTGGGTCGTATGGTGACCGAGACGCATCTCAAGATCGACAACTCGCATCCCGGCAAATTGCTGAAGTTGGAAAATGAGGTTGTCTGAAGCGGGTTAGGTCGGTGCGGTTGGCCCGGCCCAAAAGTTCATCGCGATGTATGGCGGGCACCTGGATTTTCGACCTTATCACGCAGCGACTCCGAACCGTTTTTACCGCGTAGCTGATGCAACAACCGCCCGGCCTCTCTCAATCTCGGTGTAGAAAGTCCATCAGCAAAATGATCGTATAGAGGAGAAAGCACCGCAAGTGCCTCGCCATGCCTGTGTTGATTTCGCAAAAGTGCAGCAAGGCTGGTCGCGGCCGATAATTCCCAATACAGCGCGTTTGCGTGCTTGCCTGGTTCAATGATCGGCCTGATGGGTTGGCCTGAAACGCCGCCCCCTCAGCCGTATGAGAAGGGGTGGGATAGCGACACAAGAATTCGTTCCGGGGTTGATTGCGGTTCGCTCTTTGGTCCCGGCCGATGGCCATAGCTCGAGGAGCCCTGAGGCAGAGCATATTCAACGGTGCAGTTCAGCGCCATTGAACCTCGTTGAGCCCGGATCGGTCGTGTAGATCCCTTGCCGTCCTTTCCGCCAGGAGCATTGTTGGTGAGACCGTTCAGCATTGGCAATGGCCCTTCTGCACAGCTTTCCCGATCCGGCTGCTTGACCGGCGTCGGTGATCCAGCTTCTCCTGGTGCATTTTCCCGTCGCGATTGGCGAGGATCCTTACTTTGACCGCTTGTGAAGGTCGTCGAGCTTACCCATCGGCGCTCGCACTTGATCGAGCAGTAGCGTCAACAGCAGTTGCCAAGCGTCCCTCAAGGGCGACGATAGCGCCGCTCTATTTCTTAACAATATCGGGGGTCGCACGGATCGCAGGCCTCGCACAAAATCATGACATCCGCCCGGGGCAACGCAAAATACAGGAGGATTCAACGACAAGTAGAGCAAGGTCTACTCAATTGATCGGCATAGAATAGCTATAGGTACAATTGACTAATTGACTCGGAATTGTGATTCAAGTGTGATTTGAAGTTGTGTATGGTGCTCTGAAGGATTGGAGATGCCGGCCGACGTAGATGCAATCGCGGGAGCTGTCGCCCGGTCCAGGTGGCTCGACGGCTATACACTTTGGCGCACCTTAAAGAATGTTGAAACGGAATTGTATGCGTTGCAGCGAGCGCAAATCCCGGTTCCGTTCGGGCTGGTCCGCATGAGAGCGATAATTAGACGAGCAAGGGCGCTGAAAGACAAAATTCCAGGCATCCTGGAGGGCGCCGGATCGGCTCATCTTGAGAGTGTTGCCGTTCCGGTAGGTCCGGACTTCGATCCCTTCGACTTCGTCGACCCTTACCTTGCGCTTGGTGGCAGGCGCGAGGCGTCAGTGCGGAACGAAACCATGGGCATAAGTCAATTCAACGAGGAGACACCACAGGCCGCAGAATATTGGCGCCGTGGATTTTCGAAGCTGAGCCGGCAACAGCGACACGCGGTCGCCACATGCCTGTTCCTGCGAGGCAAAGCTTAAGCGCATCCGTCGCGCAACATTCTGAGCACTTGCGCAATCTTCCCAAAATGTCCTGCTGCCGAGCCATCTCGAAAAGCGGCGTTCCATAGCGCGGCGACGGGCCGAAAACCTGCGCGCGATACAACGAATGCCGCTGAATCTGCGGCCAAACAACCGTCCACCATGGAGCTCGATGTCGAGAGGTAGGGTCTGCCGCAGACATTCATTCTATGGCGCTTGTCGTGGCCTGCTTGCCGACCGCTTCCATATCGGAGAGGTCGCCCTCGGTCGTCTCTTCGGGCACCCGGAAAACCTGCCCGGGCCAGATGCGGTCGGGATTCTTGATCTGGCTTTGGTTGGCGAGATAGATCGCCGAATAGCGCACACCCTGGCCATAGACGCGTCGCGAGATCCGCCATAGCGTGTCGCCGCGCCTTATGATGACGGACCTCTTGACGTTGCCGGTTCGGGCGCTGGTCGTTTCGCTCGCTTGTGCGCCTGAAGGCGCGGAAAACACTTTACCAAAGTCGTCAGCGCCTTCATTTGTGAAGGGAACGGCCGCCCGGGCAAGGACTTCAGTCCCGTCCGCCCCAACAGCGTCGACCCGGATCATGGGATCGCCCAACGCCAGTTCGCGCTCAGTCTCGATCAGGAAACGTCCTGCCGGGGACGCGACAGCTTCGCCAATCGCAATGTTGTCGGCGTAAGCCAATACTCTGCGGCCGGGATCGGCCGCTCCCGCCACGAACATGCTGCTCCCCTCGGTTTCGACCGCTTCGACCGAGATCGACAAGCCGTGAAGGGGGGCAGGGGGAGGCGCAGTTGCTGGACTGCCCGCCGACGTGGGCGCCCTAGGATCGGCCGACCTTGCGTTCGGCACTGCGATGAGCCGGCTCGCTTCACCCGCCATCTCGACAAGCACCAGCACCTCCCCATCCTCGCTTTCTGGAACCGATATAATGGCGGCTTCCCGCGACAATTGGATGTCGTCGGCAATGATCTGGCGAAGCAGGATCTGGTAGTCGCCGGGCTCGAGCGTGATGACGATGACAAAATCTCCGTTGGATCCGGTCGTGGCGGCGCCAATATTCCGCGTTTCGGTGACGGCCTCCACCCTGGCGTTCGGCGCTGCCCTTCCAGCGATTACGATCGAGCCGTCGCCCTGGACGCTGACCACGTCGAATGTGGGCAGCACGGCCTTGGCGGCCGGCGCGTTTGCCGGCTGTTGCTCGACGGCGCCATCCTGTCCCGGCAGCCCGGCCGCCTTTGCGGCAGGGCAGCCTTTGCGGCAGCGTCCAACGAAGCGGCATCCGGCAGCAACGCTGCTGGCGGCTGATCTTTGTCAAACGGGACAAACACATCCGAAACATAGACTGTTGCGGCGGCGGCGGTACAGCCGGCAGCAAGAAGCAGCAGCGCTTTGAGCGGATTGACGGCCATTTGCTTCGCCTCGATCCGGGAGCCACGCTCTCCCACAAAACATCGACAATCAAAGCACCGACGCTGTCGGATTGTTATCCCCTCGATTGGCTGTATCGCCAGCGTCAAATGGCGTAGCTGGTGATCGGCAGGCTTTGACGGCGCGCCCGCCGGTTTGCCCAGCCGCTGATGAGTTCTGGGCGCGACGCGGATTTGTGATGCGTGCGTGCCTGTCTGCGAAGCGAGAACCTTGCGGCGCGCCCCGTGCATTCAGCGCCATGGGCAGCGGAGGCGAGAGGATTGACTATACGTGCAAAATCAGCACGGGAAGGAGTATCGCCTGACAAGGCTCCAGATGGTGGTTTATTCCGTTGATTTCACAGATATAGCTTTTGATCCTTTCAATTTCTGCTTCGTCGAGGTCTTCCACTTGCCGTATCGGATTTCGCCCTTCACATCAAAGACCCTCATCAGTTGCGTTTTTGCCGATGAGCCGGATTCGTCGAACGAATAAATGCAGTGGCCGTATTTGTTTCGTAACTTGGCTTTGCGGGTCAGTTCCTCGGTCACTGCGCGTATCGCGCGCCGGCGGCCGATAGAGCAGACGGAGTCATCGGCAGCCACCCTCCTGCAGGAACTGACATAGCGCGAATTCGGAATACTGGAGATGATTGCGCGGGGTTATCAAAACCAGGTTTGATCGCCGCCAAGCTTGATGTTGCGGCGAACACAATCACAGTGCACGTCCACAACATCATCAGCAAACCTGGCACCTGCAATCGGACCGGGCTGCGTCGATCTTTCTGGACGATCGGGCATTGGCAGCTTCAGCACCGCACGCGAGCTATAATCCTACTTGCTGACCTCTTCTAAATCGATCGCTGTATTGGCGACGGGACGTGAACCTGTCATGGTGAGTGCGCCGTACTGGTATTGACGAAACGGCAAGAGGCCGTCCGGGTTGGGTGGGTTACCGGGCGGCCTTCTATTTGCGAAAATTGGGTTTCAGAGTGGCTTCAGCAGCGGCCCCAGCCCCCCACTCCTCCGCTGCTGGCGATGACCGGCCACACGCGGCCGGTCATCTCGGTTTGGGACCCGACGACGAAGATTGTGTCCCGATCCTGCGATCCAACTGAGTTTGATGCCCGCGCCGACCCCTGCTGCTGATGCGCCGTGCATCGATGGCGTCGGTTGCCGCTGCCGTATTCATCCCTAGCAATGAAATATCCTGGCGGCCAAATATTCCCGCAGGACGAGGCGGCGACTGCACTATATGCTGGCGTCCCACGCACGTTCGCTTCCATCACCAATCGGCGTTGATCTGACCCGCATGAGGATACAAGCTTTCAGAGAGATCGGGCCTCTCAACGGTTGCGTCTCGCGCACAGACCGCCCTATTGCGGCCTTTAAGCCACAAGACCGCAAGCGTCGTGCACCGGATGCTGGGATCGTCCATCGCCGGCACCTGGCGTTAACAACCCACTCGTTCTTGCTTGGTTAGGCCGTTGCGGCGAAGAACAGTTCTGAATTGAGCGGTGATCACGCCAGAGGCATTCGCCAGGTGCTGGAGTGCCCGCAGCTCGCGTCTGTGTAAGCAGCGGAATCGCCGCGTTGCCTCCACACTGGGTACGATGCTCATACACGAGACGAGCGCCTTTCGGCGCTCGTCTCCTTCTGATCGTATGGTGCTTAGCCGCCGCCACCACCGCCACCGCCGGCACCGCCGCTGCTGCCGCCAGA
>NZ_AHAM01000220.1 GCF_000236565.1 Mesorhizobium alhagi CCNWXJ12-2
TCGTCTACTTCAACGATCGGGAGGTCTATCCGTGGCCGAACAACTTCGGACGTCCCAATTGGCGCGTCACGAACCAGGTGTCGGACGCGGCCATGACAACAAATCCTTCAAACACGGGAGAGGCACAATGACAAAATTCCGGGCGTTGTTGATGATGTGTGCAATCAGCGGCTTCGTGGGGGCGGGTGCGATCAATGCCGATGCGGCCCAACCCAAAACAAGCGGTGCTGCACAGTCGGCTGCACCCCTGACGACGGACGAACTCGTTAAGCTGTACCACGGTCGATCCTGGCTGTGGAAAGACGGTGCAGGGTATTTCTCGGCCAAACAGCGGCGATTTACCGCTTGGAGCCGCGAAAGCGGCTCCCCTTCATATGCTGACGGGCGTTGGTTCGTGACCGACCCGGGAAAGCTCTGCTTCAAGGCCAAATGGCATGCCAGGGAGGGCGCCGCGTCGGCTCTGACCTGCTTCAGCCATCGCAAGAAAGGCCGCGTCGTGTTCCAGAAGCGGGAACCGGATGGAGAATGGTACGTGTTCAAGACCACACCGGCCAGGACGCGTGACGAATATGGGAAGATCCGGCCCGGCAACTATGTGAGCGCGCGTCTGAAGCGAATCGAGGCAAGGCTGTCGAGCGGCAAATAGCCGTCTCGATTATGGCCGTCCGTTTGGATGCTCCCTCTGGTGAGCCGCGACTTGCCTGGGGGAGACATCTGACGGCCGGTCCTCGCGCAGATCCGTCGTTGTTACGCGCCAGTCTGGCGATCCGTGCCCGTCGGGCCAGTGGTGCGGTTCCTTGTCGTTGAAATAGACGATTGCGGCAAGCAGCGGAAACAGACCACGGCTGGACGAGAATTCTGAGATTTCGGCGAGCCAATTGTGGCGGTAGTCCTCCTGACCGGCCACTCCCAATTCCGCGATGATGACTGGCTTGTCGAATTGCTCGACGCGATAATACTTCTCGCCAAAGGCTTCAGCAAAGGTCCGTGGCTCACCGTACCAAGCACGGTCCCATGTCTCCAGCCCCCAGACCGACACGCCAATCATGTCGACGTAAGCATCGCCCGGATAATATTCGGCCAGGCGCCGCTCGCCCTTCGGCGACCAGATGAAGCGAGCCCGCGGCGCCGTCTTTTTGCAGGCCTCGACAAAATACCGATATGCGGCAATGTAGCCCCCGGAGTCGCGGCGAGCCCATGGATAGCGGCCCGTCGGATCTTCCATTTCATGGCCCCAACGGATCCAATAATCGCCCGGAAACTCTGCCACGGCGCCGCATACCGCCGCTATCTGCGTGTCGAATTGACCTCCTAGAATATCCGCAAACAGGTGATCCCCGCCGTCGCGCCAGTTGCCGGCCTTTGTGTACGGCTCGACTGTGACCATCAGCGTCCGCGCCTTGGACTTCGCAAGTTGCATCTTGCTGGTCAGCATCGCCTTGTCCAAGGCCTGCCAGTAGACAAAGACATGCTCGATGCGCGGCCGGGCCGAGTGCCGGAACAGGTTTTGCGGATCATAAACCCCAAGCAACACCGACCTGAGCGGTGGGTTGCTGTAAGGCAAAGGGGCCCCGATCGCCGTCGTTTCCACCGTGTCTATGTTAAGGACCGGCTCCGCTGCCGATGTTTCCGGCGCCGCCAGATGGAGCAGGGCAAGGAACAACGCCAGGATCTTTGTGCGGACCATGGATAGCCTGTCCAGGCTTAAGGCCGTCGGGACGGCCGGAGAAAGCAGTCCGAGGTTCTCCCGAAGCCGCTCGGTGTGCAGATATAAGGCGCCTTGCCGATATAGCCACTGCCAGCCAGCCTCACCGGCAACGTTCTTTTGCTTTTTGCAGCCGAAGCCGTCGTCCGTTTTTCCGTCAGTTTACCGGGATAACCAAATTGCGTCGATAAGGACGACGCGACAACCGTCTTGTCAGGCAGCCGCGCGCAGCCTGGCGCCAGTACGGCTATTGCCACACAAGCAAATACAACTGCCGAACAATGAAGATTGGAATATTTATTGCCGGCAGCTGTTGTGCCTTGCCGGGCATTGGTATATTTGCATTCCGCAAGTATTGTCTTTTTCATATCATTTGCCCCCTGTCGTTGTAACTCTAATACCTCAAATGTATTTCGGGTCGTTTAAGGGGATCTGGAAAATGCGAACGAAATATCCGGCCTGAGCGCCGGGATTGGAGCAGGTTTTTTAGACAATCCACTTACCGGAGGGCGCAGACCGCCACGGGACGCCATACAAATTCAATCAGGCCGTGAACGTCCATGGATGCGGTTGTGCGCCCTTGCAGGTCCGGACAGCCCGCGTCGTCTGGCGCTGTTTTCGCGATGGAGGCAGACCGGTGACGGTTGAGCGCACTGTTGGCAAACTTCGAGTACCCCAAAGCGCCAAGACCTATACGGCGACATCTCGGGAAGAGGGTGCGATGGATCATGGCTGCAGCGTCACCTTCGCTATTGGCCGGGCCGGGTGCTCGGGGCAGCCGCGTCGAAGAATTTCGCGGCCGTTAACGATGTTGCGACCTCTGATTGCATCGTTGTGGACCATTGCCGATGGCTTGGCTAAGCTGGTCAGCCGATGCACCACTTGTCCGTAACATCGGCCCTAGTGATTTCGATCATGGCCGGTCTCACATCCAACTACCTTGCTACTTGGATTGTGGCCTCAGATTGGCGAATGTCCCAATCTGCTATCGGTGCCCTCGCAACGTCGGGAAGGGGATCGAGCAGATAAAATCCTCGCTCGCTCGTCAGGACGCGCTGGAACGCGACCCGGGATCGACCGGTGGCCAGGCGCTGCCACGGCGCCAGCGACATGATGCAAGCCGTTCGCCTCGCGGGCCAGTGGATGGCGCGTCGAAGCGAACGCTGAACATCCTTTCGCACCCCTTCTTCCGAAGGAGCGCAACAGTCGGATTATCCCGGCACCGAGAGAATTGGTTCCGCATTGCCAACCGAGCGGAGGAGGCGACCGGATCGCGGATTGCAGATGGTCTGGCGCCGGCAGCCATCAAAAACGGGTCTACGCCGGATGGCGTGGTTGATTTATTAACCTCCCTCAAGCAAGTTGCTGAATGCAAACTGATCGTTGATTCGGGGGGCTTTGCTTATCAGTGCTTTTTTGTGGCCGTCGCCTGCAATGTGAAATGAGAGGCGCTTCATCGTTCCTGGCCGAATCCACGCGGCCGGCATCACGAAGCAATTCACACTTGGCCTGTCCACGACATTGCCGCCCTCCATTGCGAAAGGGACCCTGACAGTGCCACCTGTACGCCAGGGTATTCTCGCCGCGATCTTCTTTTCAACGACGGCGCTTTCTCCGCTCACCGCATCCGCCGAAACCATATTCGGCGCGCTCACCAAGGCATACCAGCTCAATTCGACGCTGAATTCGGCCCGCGCCGGCGTGCGGGTGACCGATGAGGGCGTCGCCATCGCCAAATCCGGCTACCGGCCGACGATAAACGGCGTGGCGAGCATCGACTACTCCTCGCAATCGGGCACCCGGCTCACAACCGGGCAGTTCGGCGTCGAGATCAACCAGATGCTGTTCGACGGTTTCCAGACCAAGAACAATGTCGCGGCCGCCGAATCGCGGGTGTTCGCTTCCAATGAGAGCCTGCGCAACACCGAGCAGAATATCCTGTTCAACGCGGCCAGCGCCTATATGGACGTCATTCGCGACCGGCAGGTGGCGGTGCTGCTGGAGCGCAATCTAGAATTCCTGTCGGAGCAGGCGCGTGCCGCCCGCTCGCGCTTCGAGGTCGGCGAGGGCACCCGTACCGACGTGGCCCAGGCCGACGCCAGCCGTTCGGCCGCCGTCGCGCGGGTCGCTGCGGCGCGGGCGCAGGCGCAGTCGAGCGCCGCCATCTATCGCCAGATCGTCGGCGAGGCGCCGGGCCGGCTGGAGGCGGCGGCGCCGCTCGCCAAGCTCCTTCCGCCCAGTCTCGACCAGGCGATCGGCGTCGCCTCGAGCCGGCATCCGGCGATCATGGCGACGGAGCATCTGGTCGACGCGGCCGGGTTTACGGTGAAGTCGGCCGAAGGCCAGTTGCTGCCGCAGGTTTCGGCGAGCGCGAGCGTCGGGCGGATTTTCACCGAACGGCATGCCGTTAACGAACTGACCGGACTTCCGGGCGTCACCGAAAACTCGGGCAATTCCGCCCGTATAGGCGCTCAGCTGACCGTGCCGATCTACCAGGGCGGCAGGACCTCGGCGCAGGTGCGCCAGTCGAAGGAATCTCTGGGCCAGGCTCGCATCGAGGTCGACGTGCAGCGCGATCAGGTGCGCGCCGCGATCACCTCGGCCTGGACCCAATACATCGCCGCGCAGGAAACGCTTGCCGCGACGCGCGAGGCGGTGACGGCGGCTGAACTCGCGCTCAGCGGCGTCATCGAAGAGCGCAATGTCGGCCAGCGCACCACGCTCGACGTGCTCGATTCGCAGGCCGACGTCATCGATGCCCAGATTGCCGTGGCCAACTCGCAGCGCGATCTGGTGGTGGCGAGCTATGCCATCCTGTCGGGTGCGGGCGACCTTTCCATTCGCCGCCTCGGGCTCAGGGTTGCCGAATACAAGCCCGAAGAGCAT
>NZ_AHAM01000219.1 GCF_000236565.1 Mesorhizobium alhagi CCNWXJ12-2
TGCATCGAGCACGGCCTCCTCATGAGCGAGGCCGACGCCAAGTTGATAGCGGAAAAGGGCATCTGGCTGAGCTTGCAGCCGCTTCATGAAATGATGAGGACAGGCCTCCGGGAGGGTTCGGTCGAGCGGGCCAAGGCGGACGAGGTATGGCCCGGTATCGATAGGACTTACAAGCTCGCGAAGAAGTACAACATTAAGACGGCGTGGGGCACCGACGTCCTGTTCTCGCGCGCGATGGCGGCGCAGCAGGGGGCAATCCTAGCCTCGCTCCCCCGCTGGTACACGCCCGCCGAAGCGCTTGCCATGGCGACCGGGACCAATGCCGAGCTGCTGGCGCTGTCCGGCAAGCGCAATCCCTATCCGGGAAAGCTCGGCGTCGTCGAGGAAGGCGCGCTCGCGGACCTGTTGCTCGTCGAAGGCAATCCGCTGGAAAACATCGACCTGGTGGCCGATCCGGCCAACAACTTCAAGATCATCATGAAAGACGGCGTCATCTACAAGAACACGCTGACAGAGTGAGGAACGACTGAACCGCCTGTCTCGTGGACGCCGCCGATGGCCTGCTGGCCGCAGAGCGCAGGCACAGCCGAGTGACAGGCGCGTCCCACCCGTTGGAGATGTAGAACGCTCTGTCGTGGGTATAATCCGAGCCGCCGCCTCACCAGCTCGGTCGGGCTTGTGGCGAGAAAACAGTGAAGAGGCTAGCCGCACGCGCCGGATCTCAAGTCTGGCGCCAGAACGCACTCAACGTTGCCCAGAATCGAACCCGCCAGGTGTTCGTTCTCCACGCGCGGGAAAGATCTGCCTAGCCTGTTCTGAACAGGCGTCGCCGGGTGCACAGCAGGCCTCCCTGTTGACGGCATGCTGGCTTCAAGGTGTGGTTTCGGGGCCTCTGGTCCCGTGACGCTACATCCAATTTAGCGAGCAACACCAATCCGATGGAGAGTTTTCCTGATGTCCGGTATGAACTGCAAACGGGCGCTTGAAAGAGCCGCCGCTTTTTCCGGGATAGGCAGGCCTATATACCTCATCGGGATCGTTCCAATTGGCGGCTGTCGAAGGTCTTGGATGATCACTGCGCAAGGTGCGGGATTGAACGGTCCTGGCCCGACTACGAAGCCGCCAGCTATCTCGCTATGTCGTTGTTTGGCGCGCTGAATGTCGGGGAGTTAGTGCGGCTGTTGAGGCCGCTTTGGCCGCCGATGAGCGGGGCGGGCCTAGTCCCCTTCGGAAAACTTCCCTGTCATTAGGCAGCAAAAGCCACCTGGGCTGTAAACGACGATGAAACCTTGCGGGCCTACGGCAGCAAAACAGATGCTTACGCGACGTTCAAAAGTATGCTGGATAGCGGCAATCCTCCCGACAATTTTAACACGCTACTGAAAGCGGCGACAGCATCGGCAAAACGGTTAGAGGCAGCCGTCAAAGCGGCGACTGATGGTTAGGCGGGACTTCACCCCAACCGAAGCCCACCGCACTAAAATCCCCCAGCCCTTTGTGACACAGTGAAAGGGCGACCTTGGTGGTTTTTGCTACCGAATGCCGAACCTCCCGGTGCGCCGCACGCCGTTCGCGCCCCCGGATTTCCTGGTTTCCTCGTCGGACGTGTTTACCGCTCTCTCCCTCTCGCGCGCCATTTCGGTTTCAACTCGAAACTTTCGCGACGCCTTGGTAACGCTTCCGTTGCGCGAATCGCAAGCGCATTAAAGACCCGGGGCCTGCCGGAAGACGAAGCCGACGCCCTCGGGCTAAGACTGGCGGGCAGTTATAGCGTCGAGAGCGTTGCGCTGCGGTGGGTGCCGTCCCGGGACGAAAGTCTCGTGATCGAGCAATTGGAAGGCTACGGGGCGAGGGCTACGAAGGTGGAGGGAGGCTGATCGCTGATGTTCTCCGAGCACGGCTTCCGCCCGGATGCTCCGCCATCGGGCGGCAACCCAAGAGCAAGGCTACATTGCCGAGGGCTACAGCTACGTGGTTGACGTCGATCTTGAAACATTTTTCGACCGAGTCAATCACGACAGCCGGATGGCGCGCGTCGCCGCAAGGGTGTCCGATAAGCGTGCGCTCGAACTTACCGTACCGGCATTCCTCACTGCGGGGCGATGGAGAGCGGCTGGTCCTTCCGGCGGACACCCGAGCGGTCGAGATCGTCACGGCCCCGTCAGTGATCGGCGGCCACATGAAGCGAACGCGCTTCAGTCTTTATTCGAATTGTCCGACCACTTCCGCTAATATAGTGCCGTCTTGGTCGAAGGCGGCGCGAAGGTTCCGGAGGGCGGCCTCATCATCCATGCTATCAGCCCAATGGCTGACGATTCCCAAGAGGTCGTCAGGCGCGTTGAGCATTTCAAGAACCATGTAGAGTTCCTGCATAGCCGCGACCCGGACTATACGTCTGTCCCGGCAGGTCTCCGGTACAATGATCTCTGCTTCCGCCATAGAATTCACGCTCGACTAGCCCTCAAGGTCAGCAGGGCCTACGTCACCTCGCTTGCAAAGGGGCCGCAGCCATTCGTTTTGTGCCTCTCAGAGCGCCGCCAGTACATCCGTGGTCAAACGCCCCTGAGACCCGATCATTGTAATCTGCGTGCTCGCGACTGGCAGCCTGTGCAAATGGATGGCTTCTACTTCTTCTGGCCGGATATTCCATTGTAGACGCCGCGGAGCGATCGACGTCATTGGGCATCCGGTGACATTCGCCCTCTGTTCCGATGGACACCTTAGTGGAGCGCAGGCCGAGAGGGCGAAGGGCTGTGCCGAAGTTGCGTGAGTTCGATGCGGTTGCGGCCTCCTTTTTTGGCAACCTGAGTCTGCTCGCCGGCTGCCCGAAGCAGTGCGTCTAAACCAATCTCCGTCTCGAACAGAACGACCCCAACACTGACGCTGAGTGGCCACTTCGACCCGCCCGCCTCAAAACGCATTTCGGCTATGGAATGCCGGATGCGTTCCGCGACCTTCTCGGCGTCGTCCCGGGTAGCTCCTGGCAAAAAGACTCCGAATTCATCACCTCCGATGCGTCCGACCAGGTCGCCACTTCGCACCGATGAGCGAATTGCCCCGGCAATGACTCGCAGCGCCTGATCCCCCGCGCGGTGGCCAATGCGCTCGTTCAGCACACGCAAATGGTCGACGTCTACCATCAGGAGCGATCCGGTCTGCCGCCCCGCCCTAGACCCCATCAGGCTGGGGTAGGCGTCAACCATGGCCGAGAAAAGCGGACCGTTGAGGCATGAGGTGAGGCTGTCCTGCGCACGCTCATCAATGGATTGCTGTTTGAGCGCTGAAAGCTCGTGCGCCTTCAAGCAAAGCAGAAGAAGCAGCGGCGCGCTGATTGCGAGCGGGAGAATGAAAGCCATCACCAAGCCCCGCCGAAATATGTCGGCGTCTTCGCCGCCAAACAGCAGGAATTGCAAGGAAAGCGAGAATGCCAGGCAGCCGACGGTACCGGCCGCCGTCAGCACTATAACTCGAACCCATCTGCGTTGCACCCGATTCTCCAGCTTCGACTAGCCGGTGGCCTATCGCACAAGAGTGAAGCTAAAGTTTAGTCAGAGCACAGCATTTTTTTAAACGCCGATGGATCCACCATTCGGCATCGGAACCTGAATACAATCCGCCAACTTCATGGCGTCCAAGTCCCGCTTTCGTGAAAAGCCCAGGGTTCTTGCCCATGGCGAGCGTTCGACATTGGAACCTGTCCGTCGCACATGGTGCGGCAAAACGGCCTTCTGCTTGGTGCTTGGCAAGCCCTTCGGTCTCATATTGTTGCGAGACGACGGCTGAAGAAGCGGGGACTGTCGTTTGCCTGGCGGTATCTGATCAACGGATCAGTGATTGCGCGTCACGACACAGGCCGCGCCGGCATTCTGGAGCTTCGAGCAAATGCTGCTCGCGTCGGCTCTGGAATCGGCGCCGATGCGCACTGCGTAGACGCCACGTCGACCAATGGGAGAACGGACGCGGCTGACCACCGGCTCATTTTTCGAGAGCAGCCGAGAAAACCGAGACCGGATCCGTTGGTATTGCTTGATTGCCGGAGCGATTGAAATTGCCGGCCACTTGCACGCCCTACGGTTTGGCCTTCGCTCCGGCGTAGGCAGAAGGGCTCAGGGATGTCCTGAGAATCGGCTTATCGGCGGATCTGGTGATCACCGGCGCGGCCGGACTGGTCGACGCAGGAAGGTCGCTGCGCTCTGGGCGATAGCAGGCTTCAAGACTGCAGGCATTCTTCGCCACGCTGCTGTGGGAGGCCAAATCTGCCGTTTTCGTGGTTAAGCAGCACCGGCCGGACCCCGAATAGCCCGATTGTTGAACGCGCCTATACCCCAACAGCGGCTACAGGTCACCCGCCTCAGCAGCGCAGGTCCCGGATCGGATTGATGCGAGGCTGCGCCACCTAAGCCGCGTCGATAAGCTCCGAAATTTCCGCAACCTGCTTTGCGAGAAGCCGTGCGTTTCCGCGGGTTTCAACGTTTAGCCTGAGCAGCGGTTCGGTATTGGACGCCCGCAGATTGAAGCGCCAGTCGTCGAACGCCATGCTCAGCCCGTCGATCGCTTCCACCCGCGGATTTGCAGGGAGGAAGTGCTCGGCGACGCGCTCCTGCGCGACTTTCGCGTCGGCGACCGTGAAATTGATCTCCCCCGAACAGGGAAACTTTGCAATGCGCTGCTCAACGAGTTGGGCAAGGCTGGCGCCGCTGGATGAAAGCTCCGCAACCACAGCAAGCCATGCCAGCATGCCCGAATCGCAGTAGCTGAAATCCCGGAAATAATGGTGCGCGCTCATTTCGCCGCCGTAGACTGCATTTTCCTCGCGCATCATGCGCTTGAAGAAGGCATGGCCGGTCGGGCAGGGCTTCGCCACGCCGCCAGCAGCAGTCACCATGTCAATTGTGTTCCAGGTCAGACGCGGATCATAGAGGATGGTTGCGCCCGGATTTGCGCCCAGCACCGTCTGGGCAATCAACCCGACCAGATAATACCCCTCGATAAAGCGGCCGTGATGGTCGTAGAGGAAGCAGCGGTCGAAATCCCCGTCCCATGCTATCCCCAGATCGGCGCCATGCTCGACCACCGCCTGGCTCGCGCGGACGCGTTTTTCCGGCAGGAGCGGGTTGGGTATGCCGTTCGGCAAGGTCGGATCAGGCTGATGGTCGATTTTGATGAACTCGAATGGCAGGTGCTTCTCGATCAGGTCGATGACCGGACCGGCGCAACCATTGCCGGCATGGCAGACGATTTTCATCGGTCGCAACTGGCTGCCCGCCACCTGCTGCAATAGCCTGTCGATATAGGGAGTGCGCTCGAGGGTAGGCTTGAGCGCGCCGCGGGAAGCGAAGCCCGGCACTTTTTCGATGGGGCTGTCCGACAGCACCAGGGCTTCGATCGCATCGAGCGAATTCTCGCGCGTCGCCGCCGTCGCGTCCTTCAGCACCATCTTGAAGCCGTTATAGCTTTCCGGATTGTGGCTGGCCGTCACCATCAGGCCGGCGTCTGCACCCGAGCGGGCGGTGTGGAAATAGACCTCCTCCGTACCGCACTGCCCGACCGGCAGCACGTCCACGCCGCTGTCGAGCAGGCCTTGGGCGAGCGCTTCCGCAAACGCTGGACTGTCCTGGCGCATGTCGTGTCCGACGACGACGGCTGAAGGCGAGCGCAGGCTGGCAACGGCCTGCCCGAAGCGATACGCGAACGGCACGTTGATCTGATCGGGGATCTGCCCGCGTACGTCGTAGGCTTTGAAGGGCGATTTCATCTCGTTCCCAATCCTGGTGCGAATTTCTGCTTGCCAGCCAAGCAATGCCACTTGCCGCGTTAAAAGGGAAACGAGACCGGCGCAACCCCTGCCGCTGCGCGCGCAGGCAGCGACGGCGCAAGAGAAACTGCTACCGACCAAGGCGGGCGGGTTCTTGAGGTCATGCAATCCAAGAAGCCATGAATGCGACATGGAAATCCTATCGCGACGTTCAGGAGGCGAATATGCCGATGACCGCATACTGCGCGACGAACCGTCTGGACAGCACGGACGAGGATTGGTCAACGGTTCGCCGCGTCGACTCGCAGCGGCACGCGCCGCGTTCTTCGGCGGCGAGCCGATAAAGGCGCTGAGCTATGGGCTGGCGGCATTCCGCGACAACCCCTCGCCGGCCATTTGGTATCGCCGCCTTTCGATCAATCGTCACTATCGAGGACACGGCTCGGGGTGGTAATGTCGGGCCTCGCGCCGGCACAGCCTGCAAATGTCTGCCCGAAATTGTGTTTGCCATCGCGGCCGCAATTCAATTAGGTGACCCGGCGAGTTAGAATGAAGACAAAGAGAGGGCGGTTCCGTGTTTCTACCGGTAATCATGGCGGGTGGGTCCGGCTCGAGACTTTGGCCGCTTTCGCGCCAGCTTTACCCCAAGCAATTTCATGCCCTCACCGGAGAGCGGACCCTCCTGCAGGACACTGCGATCCGGCTCGACGGATTGGGCGCCGAATCGCCGCTGCTGATCTGCAATGAGGAGCATCGCTTCCTGGCGGCTGAACAGATGCGGCTGATCGGCCGGGAAGATGTATCGATCCTTCTGGAGCCGGTCGGCCGCAATACGGCTCCGGCGATCGCGCTTGCAGCGCTGTTTGCCACGCGACATGGCGATGACCCGGTTCTGCTCGTTCTGGCAGCCGACCATTTCATCCTGGATGTCGATCGCTTTTGTGAGAGCGTCAAAAAAGCCGTGCCACTTGCCGAGCAGGGAAAGCTGGTCACTTTCGGCATCGTGCCGGACCGTGCCGAGACGGGATATGGCTATATATTGCGCGGAGAGGAGCTTCCCGACGGCGGCTTCGTCGTCGGCCGCTTCGAGGAGAAGCCCGACCGGCAGACAGCCGAAAAATATGCAAAGAGCGGCAAATACTACTGGAACAGCGGCATGTTCATGTTCCGCGCCAGCCGCTATCTCGAGGAACTGAAGCGCCATCGGCCTGAAATTGTCGACGCCTGCAGCCGCTCGATTGCCGTCACCGAGCCGGACATGCAGTTCGTGCGCGTCGACGCGGACGCCTTCAAGACCTGCCCGGCGGATTCCATAGATTATGCGGTGATGGAGAAAACCGACGACGCCGTCGTCATCCCGCTCGATGCCAGGTGGAGCGATATCGGCTCATGGTCCGCTTTATGGGATGTCCAGGAGCGAGACGGCGACGGAAACGCATTCAAGGGCGACGTCTTGTCCCTTTCCAGCAACAACAACCTCGTGCGCGCCGATGGCCGCCTCGTCGCCATCGTCGGCGTGAACGATCTCGTTGTGGTCGAGACCAAGGACGCGGTGCTGATCGCGCACAAGGATCAGGTCCAGAAGGTGAAGGACATCGTCGATCTGATCAAGGCGAAGGGACGAAGCGAGCACATCAACCATCGCGAAGTCTACCGGCCCTGGGGACACTACGATTCCATCGATTTCGGCGGTCGCGACCAGGTCAAGCGCATCACGGTGAAACCCGGCGCAAAGCTCTCGGTTCAGATGCATCACCATCGCGCCGAACACTGGGTCGTCGTGCGCGGAACGGCAAAGGTCTATAAGGGCGCCGAAACCATTCTCCTCACCGAGAACCAGTCGACCTACATCCCGCTTGGCGAGGTTCATGCGCTGGAAAACCCCGGCAAGATTCCGCTCGAATTGATCGAGGTTCAGACCGGGTCGTATCTGGGCGAGGATGATATCGTTCGCTTCGAGGACCAGTACGGCAGGTCATAGAGCGGCGAAAGCGCTCGGTTCGGACCCGGACCGCACGGTGCCTATGCGATTGGGGGGAGTTCAACCGGCCGCGATTCCGAGAATCGGCGGGTCCAATGCGGGCGTCCGCCACGGCCGCAGAGCCTGCTTCCCTCTTTCCGGATTCTCTGCCCTCTGCCATCTCACAGAGCATCTGAATTTACATGCTGGCGCGTGGACGTTGGAGAATTGCCGCAGCAGATTATCGAGGGCTCCTGACCAGTAGCGACGAACCAACGAAGCTTTTGCTGCTCTTCCTCCGGTCGTACCCGCGCCCGTGGCGCCGGAGAAAACCTCCCAATTGCGTTTGACAGGACCGTTTCGGTTCAGGACGACTCGTCCACAAGACATTGCGGAAGTCGCGCTTGGACAGCCGGCCTGCGGATTTTTGAAGTGGGCGTTTGAAATAGAAATCGCCTCAACGACCGTTCGGTGCTAATTTAGACTTCTATAATCAATCGACGGGACCAATCTCCCTAGGAGCGCCCGCTAACGTGCTCCGGGTTTCCCTGGTAACAGCCTGGAGCCGGGCACGGAGGGCACCCGCCGTTCCTGCCTCTGTACCTATCGGATTGTTAAAGAGGCGGTTCCATCGAGGTTGGCGGCGCTGAAGGCCTGATCAAAACGTTCAGCCGAAGAAGGGAAAAGTCAGTGAAGGCGCTCGACGAGGCCAGCGGAGCCCGCGCGGAGGTGACTTGAGCATCGGGCAATGGCTGCGCGAACTCGGCCTGCAGGCCTACGAGCAGGCATTTCGCGACAACGGGGTCGACCTCGACGTCTTGCCCCGCCTGACAGCGGACGACCTGAAAGAGATCGGCGTTTCGGCAGTCGGCCACCGGCGAAAGATTCTGGATGCGATAGGCGAACTGACGGCGGCGCGACCGGAGGCGGCTGGCCAAAAGGCTCCTTATCGAGCCGAACGGCGGCATCTCACGGTTATGTTTTGTGACCTCGTCGGCTCGACGGCCTTATCTGCCGCTCTCGATCCAGAGGATATGCAGGAACTGCTGCGGGTCTATCATGCGCGCGTCGGCGATCTCGCCAGCAAGCACGGCGGGTTCGTCGCCAAATACATGGGCGATGGCGCGCTCATCTACTTCGGATATCCCCAGGCCCATGAGGACGACGCTGAGCGGGCTGTGCGGGCAGGGCTCGCGCTGGTCGAGGGCGTTTCAGAACTGACCGCGGTCGGCGCCCCCCTCAATGCCCGCGTTGGCATCGCCACGGGACTTGTGGTGGTCGGCGACCTCACTGGCGCGGGTGAGGCGCAGGAGCGCGGCATAGCCGGCGAAACGCCCAACCTTGCGGCCCGGCTGCAGGAACTGGCCGAGGCCGGCGCGGTGGTCATCGCCGACACCACGCGACGACTTGTCGGCGACCTGTTCGAGTCGTCCTCGCTTGGGCCCTCGTCGATCAAGGGCTTCGCAGAAGCGGTGCACGCCTGGCGGGTAATCGGCGAGGGAAACACCGAAAGCCGGTTTGAAGCGCTACACGGCACACGCGTCACCCCGCTCGTCGGCCGCGACGAGGAACTCGACCTTGTGCTGTCGCGTTGGCGGCAGGCAAAGCAAGGGGGAGGGCACGTCGCGCTCATTTCGGGCGAGCCCGGCATTGGCAAGTCGCGGTTGGTGCTTGCGCTGCGCGAACGGCTTCAGGAAGAGCCGAAGGCATCGCTCACCTATGCTTGCTCGCCGCATCATACCAACAGCGCGCTCTTCCCCTCGTTACGCAGCTCGAGCGGGCGGCTGGGTTTGCCCCGGATGATACCTGGGAGACCCGCCTCGACAAGCTTGAATCCCTGCTGCAGGAAACAGCGGTAAAGCCTAACAGCGCGGTGGCGCTCTTTGCCGACCTGCTCGGCATTCCGACCGGCTCAGGGGACGAGCTTGCGGCGATGTCCCCGCTGCAGAAGAAGGGGCTCCTCTTCCGGGCATTTCTCGCCGAGCTTGAGGCGCTGGCGGGCAGCGGTCCAGTGCTGATGGTGCTTGAGGACGTGCACTGGCTCGATCCGACTTCGCGCGAGCTCTTCGATCAGATCGTCGAGCGTCTTCAGCGCCTGCCGGTGCTCCTAATTGCCACGTTCCGGCCGGAGCTGTCGCCGCCCTGGACCGGCTTTCCGCATGTCACGCTGCTCACCTTGAACCGCTTGGCGCAGGCGCAGGCGCGGTCGCTGGTCGAACGGGTCACTGGCGGCAAGCCGCTGCCGAGGGAAGTGCTCGAGCAAATCCTGGCGCGGACGGAGGGTGTGCCGCTCTTCACCGAGGAACTGACCAAGGCCGTGCTTGAATCCGGATTGCTCAGCGACACGGGCGAACGCTACATCCTGGATGCGCCACTCCCGCCGCTGGCGATACCGGCAACGCTGCACGACTCGCTGATGGCCCGCCTCGACCGGCTCGCCCCGGTGAAGGAGATAGCACAGATCGGCGCCTGTATTGGCCGCGAGTTCAATCATGAGCTGCTTGCCGCAATCGTTCCGCTGCCGGAAGCCGAGCTTGGCGCCGCGCTGGATCGTCTCGTCGCGGCCGAGCTTGTCTTCCGTCGCGGCATTCCTCCCGCGGCCACCTACATCTTCAAGCATGCGCTGGTGCGTGACGCCGCCTATCAGAGCCTGCTGCGAACGCGTCGCCAGGAGTTGCATGCGAAGCTCGCCACGGCGCTCGAGAGAGACTTTCCCCAAACGATAGACACACGGCCCGAACTGGTCGCGCGCCACTTCCATGAGGCTGGGCTTTTCGAAAGGGCGGTCGAATATTGGCTTCGGGCCGGCCGACTGGCGGCGGGCCGTTCGGCCAATGTGGAAGCAATCGCGCATCTGCGGTCGGGGCTGGCGAGCCTTGCAGCGCTTCCTTCCGGCGAGCCTCGTTTGCGGTCGGAATTGTCCCTGCAGTTGGCGCTCGGCGGCCCGCTCCTGGCCACGAAGGGATTTGCGTCAAGCGAGGCGGAGGCGGTGTATCATCGCGCCCAGGAGCTGAGCCGAGAGCTTAGCAGCGACGCCGATCTCTTCACTGCGATAAGAGGGCTCGGATACGTCTATCATGTGCGCGCCAATCTTCGCGAGGCAAAGCAGCTGATTGACGAAGCGGTCGGTCCCGCGCGCCGGCACGGCGACCCGGCAATGCTCGTCGAAGCCTACCATTTCGCCGGGGCAGTAACCTTTCACCTCGGGGACTTCCAGGCCGCCCGTTCCTGGCTTCAGCAGGGTATGGACGTTTGCGAGCATCGCGGCCGCCACCCCTCGGAACTTTACGGCATCAACATGAGCACCTTCTGCCGCGCCTATATCTCCCACTGCGACTGGCATCTCGGCTATCCTGATGGCGCCTTGCAAACCGCCGAGGAGGGGCTTGTGATCGCCCGGGAAGGCGCGCGCCCCTTCAGCATAGCGATCGCCCTCGCTTACCTCGCAATGCTGCATCAGTTTCGGCGCGAGCCGGAGGCGGCGCTCGAGGCCGCCGAGGAAGCCCGCAGCCTGTGCCTGGAATATCGCTTCGACTACTATGGTGCATGGGGCGCGCTTGTGCGGGCATGGGCGATCGCCGAACAGGGTCGGTTCCAGGAGGCGGCCGCCGCCTATCGCGCGGCGCTGAAGGAATTCAGAGCGACCGGCGCCTTGCTGCGAATGCCGCACTACCTATGCATGCTTGCCACCATCCAGCACAAAGCCGGTCGGAGGGATGCCGGGCTCAGACTCATAGCCAAAGCGGCTCAAATCGCGAAAGCAAATCGCGAGACCTGGTGCAATGCCGAGCTCGAGCGCGTGCGCGGCGAACTGCTGCTGCTCGATCCTTCCGGCGATGCTCGCGAGGAAGCCGAAGCGGCCTTCAAGCGGGCGATGGAGATCGCCACCGATCAGGGCGCGAAGATGCTTGAACTGCGGGCCCGCGCTGCGCTCGCTCGGTTTTGGGCCGAGCGCAACGAACACAACAAGGCATTGGATGTGCTCGCGCCGATCTATGATTGGCTTGCTGAGGGCTTTGACACGCCCGACCTGCGCCAGGCCGGGACGCTACTTGGCGAACTGACACGACCTTTGCAGCAGTAACACAGCCGGAGATCGAGAAGGCTCGGCGGCGGTGTCGCGCACGACGGTCCTGTGGACCCGCTGGCCGTGCGGCAGTCTATCGGCAGTGGTATAAGCACTAACTCTGCGATCGTAAGTGGTAAAACGGAGATTCCAAATAGCTCTAAAAGACAGCGGGCGGCATATTTGACGAAAGTATGAAAGGTCCCATGGCTATCCAGCGCAGGGAGGCGTATTCTTTCGCGGTTGACGGCTTGCTTCGGCCGCGAAAACCTCCGGACCGATCTGGCTGACTTCGACGATCGCATTGGCGTCGACTCGCGGATCAAAAATCCGCGGTATCTGCTTCGTAGTGGCAGTAGGCCTCTCTCTTATCGGCGCTGACATGATTTGAGCAAAAACCGCCACTCCAGGGAGGGAACCATGCAGCAGACAGCTACCGAAGCCCTTGTTGCGACCATGCGCGGTCCAGTCATCGGCCGAACAGATTCTGACTATGACGCTGTGCGCAGCCTCTACAACGGAATGATCGACAAGCAACCGCAGCTGATTGCGCGTTGCGCAGATGTCGCCGATGTTGTCATGGCAGTCAATTTCGCACGTGAAAACGGTCTTCGCGTCGCCATCCGTGGCGGGGGCCACAGCGGACCGGGTTTCGGCAGCGTCGACGACGGGCTGCTGATCGACATGGCGATGATGAAGGGCGTACGTATAGATGCAGCCAAACGCACTGTCCGGGTGGAGCCCGGTTGCACGCAGGGCGATGTCGACCACGCGACGCATGTTTATGGGCTGGCGGTGCCAGCCGGCATCGTCTCCACCACGGGGATAGCCGGGCTAGCATTGGGTGGCGGCACCGGTTATCTGAGCCGCAAATACGGGCTCACAATCGACAATCTGCTCGAAGCCGATGTCGTGCTGGCCGACGGCACTATTGTCACTGCCAGCCAGTCGGAGAACTCCGATCTATACTGGGGCCTTCGCGGCGGCGGCGGGAATTTCGGCATTGTCACGAGCTTCCTGTTCCAGGCGCATCCCGTGGGCATGGTCTTTGCCGGCCCGGTTTTCTGGGATCTCGAGGATGCCGCCACCGTCATGCGCGCCTATCGGGATTTTCTGCCTACGGCACCCGAGGAGCTAGGCGCATTCGTCGGCTTGAAAACCGTCCCGCCGGTCGACCCGTTTCCCGCTGAACACCAGGGCAAGCAAGCATGCGCCATCATATCCTGCTACAACGGACCGGCTGAAACAGGCGAGGCGGTCATGGGCGCCTTGCTCGGCAAGTTGCCAGCGCCGCTCTTCAACTGGATGAGCGCCATGCCTTTTCCCGCACTGCAGTCGATGTTCGATCCGTTCTTTCCCAAAGGCCTGCAATGGTACTGGCGCGGCGACTTCGTCAAGGAGCTGACGGACGAGGCGATCGAAGTCCATATTGCGCAAGCGAGAAAACTCCCAAGTGCGCTTTCGCTCATGCATCTTTATCCAATCGATGGCGCGGTGCATCGTGTGGCCAGGAACGACACAGCCTGGAACACGCGCAATGCGACGTGGTCGATGGTCATTGCAGGCATCGACGCCAACCCGCAAATGGCGGGCGAGATCACCCGCTGGACAAAGGGCTATTGGGAAGCCATTCACCCTTATTCGGATCGGGGAGGCTACGTCAACTTCATGATGGAGGACGAGGACGACAGCCGCCTGAGGGCAACGTATGGTGACAACTACGATCGCCTCGTGTCCTTAAAAGGCAAATACGATCCGACCAACTTTTTCCGCGTCAACCAGAATATCAAGCCGGCATGATGCCTCGTCTCGGATGGCCGTTGGTCCGATTGTGGAAGTCGGCATTTGATGCGACCATTGCGTCGGATGGTGGCTCGCACATGAGCCTGAGGAGAGGGCTCCTCCTCAAAAGCTCGCCGCTACACACCTGGCTGGGTCGGCCCATTGCGCCTCTCCAGAACGCAAGAAACCCGCCGCGCGACGGAGCGGCAACGGCGGGGTTCTTGCTCCAAGGGCAAATGAGGGGACACCTTGAAAGCCTCACAACTGCCCACCGATATCTCGTTCCGAGTAGTTTTTACGCCCTTTGGTGGATCCTAATTCTTTCGGGCGATCCCGCTTTCGGCGGACTTGCCAGGACTTCCAACCTGCCCCCAACGTCCGCAAATGCCCCGACGCTACGATATCCAAAAGGATCCCGACGAGCTGTGGACGGTGTACGACAAGTTCACCGGATGGCCCGCCGAACTGGACGGCCTTGTTCTCACGGGGCTCAGCGTGCGGGTCGCCAAGAAGTTCGGTGGCATGCTTAACCTGAGGGACCACATCGACCGAATGGCAAAAGGAGAATACCTGGGAGGACGCCGGTTATTGAACTGGTCGCCCAGGCTTTGAAGTTCCCTCGTTGCGCACGTAAAACGCAAGCCGCGCCTCCGGAGAGAGGCCGGCTGCAGAGCAGCTACCACCGCCTTTGCGGCGTGCCGGAACCAATTTATTTAGAATTGCACACTGTAGATGCACTCCAGAAAGTGGGCAGATCGTCGGGTGGAAAGTCCCGTCCTTCCGGCGACCGCGCCCAGGCTGGGCAGGCCCTTAGGCGCATGGAGCATTGAGGCGTTGCGCCGCCGCGGCACTGAAACACATTCCCCAGGCGCGATCTGCGGCGCGCCGGCTTAAGGCCGAGTTAGCCGCCGCGCGTCCATCACAAGAATTGAGTACCGACGCTCGAATCATTCCAGGCGTCGCCGGTTTGGCTCCGCAACGGTTGATTTCACACTCCGGCTGCATGACCGGCGCCCCGCCTGTCGCCCTCGGTGGCCACCGGTTCGCGTTCCGCTCCTCCCAAAACCGGAACGCATAAAGCCCACGCCTCCGGGCAGACACAGGCTTTCCTTCTTCCATTCAAATGGGATCAGGGGGAGGCGCCTCTCGCGGGCATTCTCGAAGATCGATTGGATTGTCGCTGTCAAGGCGGCCACCGCGGGCGGCACCGAACGCGAGCCTATTTAACTAAACTTTTATTAAAACCATCGCATGTTGCCTGCCTACAGTCGTTGGCGTGTGGAGCGAAGGGGGGCCGCATGGCGCGAAACGCGGAAGTGAAACTCGACGAGCACAGCCTGATAACCTCTAAATTGGTTAAGCGGCATAGCGCCGGATCGAGCGACACTGTCGACGCCGACGAACTTAAGGAGCGGACGGCACAACTCGCACTAGTACTCGACCTCGCTCACCAAGCCTTCGCCAGGAAGGAGCCGGCCGGGTCGATAGTGGAGCGTCTGGCGGGCCGACTCCACGATCTTCGTAGGCGGGCTGCTCCAGCGGTTTGGCAACGCCTCATTCCCTTAGCCCAGCAACATCGTGTCGCGGAATACTTGATGGAAGATCCGTTCACGCGCTGGTCCTTCCAAAAGCCGCGCGGGTATTCGGGCGACGCAAGCCTTCTGGACATTTATTACAAGCACCGCAGCGCCGAAGGGTTGGTGGCTTTGTCATCCCCGCTTGGCCGGGAGATCTACGCCTATACGAGCGAGGCTGCCAGTTCTGCAGCCGGACGGGAGCGACGGAACATCCTGGCCAGGACGGTGGACGAAACAGCCCGCCGGGTAAAGCATGCGGAGGTGCTTGCGATCGCGTGCGGTCACCTTCGCGAAGCAGAACTTTCCGAGGCGCTCTCTGAGGGGAAATTGAAGCGCTGGGTCGGTCTGGACCAGGATCCGGTTAGCGTCGGCATCGTGAACCGAGATTTGGCCGGCACGGCAGTGGAGGCTGTTGAGGGCTCCGTGCGAGGCATTCTTCGCCGCGCCTACACCCTTGGCGCATTTGATCTGGTCTACGCGTCGGGTCTTTATGACTACCTGCCGCGGGCCGTCGGCGTCCGGCTGCTTCAGAGAGCCATGGAACTGGTCAAGCCCGGCGGCGAATTCCTCTTTGCCAATTTCAGCGATGAAATCACGACTGATGGCTACATGGAGACTTTCATGGATTGGCCGCTCATCCTGCGTTCAGCTGACGACATGTGGGACATCATCAAAGCCGCAGTCGACATGAATTGCGTAGAAGCTCAAGTATTCTATGGGTCGAACCGAAATATCGTGTACGGCAAAGTCTTGAAGCGGGGCTGTTAAAGTCTGGCCGGCGGGTACAAACTTTAGCGTGGGTCGACGTGGACGCTTAGCGTGGAAATGTCCGCCACGCTTCGCTTTCTTAGTGGTTACTGCCCGCTCCGGGTGGCGCGATTTTTCGACAACGTCGAGCAATGAGTCCTCGCGCCGGAACGACCGCCTCCTTTAACGGCTAATCGCAAATTTTAAGAAAAAGTAGCCTGTCTCGCGCAATATTCCGTAAGAGCGTCCCTGTATCCTCATTTTTGCAGCCTGGCGCCAGGAATGCCAAATGCCAGCGCCATCAGTGAAACGGGCGACGAATTCCAATTCAGCCGGGGCACACCAGGATCACTGCATGACCCAAACGTTGGCCGATCTGATTGAGGAAGATATCCCTCAGCAACGGCAAGAGCCACTCTCGGGAGAGCTGCGTACGCTCTATTTGAAGGAGGGCGAGGGCGCCCGCAGAAAGGCTGCCCGGCAGGGGCTTTGGCTCGCGGTCGCGGTCTATCTGCTGTTTTCCATCATCGATATAGTGCTCATTCCCGATGTCGCGGCCTACACGATTGCCGCGCGCTTTGCGGTCAGCGCGACCGCGCTGGCCACTCTCGAAATGCAGTCCCGATTGGGTTTCAAAACCCAATGGCTCGATTTTACCTGCGCGACCGCGCTGGTCTCGGGCTACGTAGCATGGTTGGTTCCCGCAATCACGACAGGGTACACGCAAAATTTCTCTTACTTCATGATTTTCGGTTCCATCTTCATGATGGGAGCCAATCTGTTCTTTCGATTCCAGTTTCTCCTTTCGGTGATATCGTCCGGTGTAATCCTCGTAGCTTGCTTCGTCGCGTTGTATTTGTTCCCATCCAATGGGCCTTACCAGATCGCACTCGGGACGTTTTACGTTTCGTGCTTCACGTTTACCTCCTACGTAAATTGGAAGCTGAACGAAGAGCGATACAACGTCTTCCTGAATGCCCTGGAAGCCAGAATACAGCACAAGGAAGCCACTGAACGGGGACAGGCCCTGTTGAGTCTGTCGAGAACAGATCCGCTTACAGGTCTGGAGAACCGCCGGGCAATTGACGAGAAGCTGCGGGATTACTGGAGTGAGTGGCAAAGGTTTGGCCGTAACTTTGTGACAATCCTCATTGACGTGGATTTCTTCAAAAAGTTCAATGACTGTTATGGCCATCAAGAAGGCGACCGCTGCCTAATCCTTGTCGCCAATGCGCTTAGCGATTTGATCAAGCAGCATAACGGATCAATCGGCCGCTACGGCGGTGAAGAATTCATTGTTCTGGCTCGCATGGAGAAAAAAGAACAGGTTGCAGACATTGCCGAAGCCATTCGCTGCACGGTGGAAAACCTCGCACTCACCCACGAGCAGCGGCGAGACGGTATCTCGATTGTGACCGTGAGCGTTGGTGCTGCATTCACCAGAATGCAGACTGGCGCCAAGCTTGAGAAGATCATCAACGAGGCCGATCGCGCACTTTATCTGGCAAAAGCAGGCGGTCGAAATTGTGCTCGGCTGTTCGATCCAAGCGATCCCCAAAGCAGCGATGAGAGTGAGAACATTGCGGCTTTGCTCAAGATCGCAATCGGCCAGAGTCTCGTTTCGCTCGTTTATCAACCTATCCAGAATGTCGCGACGGGCCGAGTTGAAGGTGTCGAGGCACTCATGCGCCTCAGAATGCTGGACGGCACGTCGGTTCCGCCCAGCCTATTCATTCCCGTGGCGGAACGAACTGGCGCGATCCTGGAGCTCGGACGCTGGGCGATAAGGACCGTGTGCTGTGAACTCTTGGCGGACGACCACGTCCGCGTCGTTAGCGTCAACGTGTCTCCAATTCAGCTCAAGACACCCGGCTTCGCAACGTCTGTTGCGGCAATCTTGGGCGAGACAGGCGTAGCCGGCAGTAGGCTGGCCTTCGAAATCACCGAAGGACTGGAGATGGAGATGCATTCGGACATTCTTCGCTGCATCAGCGACCTAAAGCTGCTAGGAATCAGGATATGGCTTGACGACTTCGGGACGGGCTTCGCGGGTCTTTCATGGCTTCGTTTAATCGAGTTCGATACGGTGAAGATTGACCGCTCGTTTCTTCACGATTGCGGCGCCCCGAGGGGAAGGGCGATGCTCCAAGACATTATTGCCCTGATCCGCAATCGCGGTCACAAAATCTTGGTAGAAGGCGTCGAAACCGATGAGCAGATGGCGCTTATGCGAGAATTCGGCATCGATAAAGTCCAAGGCTTTCATGTCGGCCGTCCTGCTCCCGCCGGGAGCTTCCGGATGAAACCCACCTTCCACAACAGCCAGACCACTGTCCTGAAGTTGGCGTGATGGCGACGCTTGGCGGTTGCCCATGCCATGCACTGTTGTCAACAGGTCGGAGGGTCCAATTGCCCTTGCCGGATCGAATCCGGCGATCCGGCAGTCATGGTAGCCGATATTTGATGTGATGGAGCAGGCGCCCCGAGGTCTGCCCATTCGCACCGCCACAGGCGGAGGAATTGATCAAGCGCCGGTAAAGCACTACCGCTTTCGCGGCCGCTCATTTACGCTCGTTCCCCGTCAAAACTTATCCTGTGAGGAACGCCTGATGGCCAAGGAAGTCGTAAAAAGCGGAAAGACATTGCGGGTCGCAGACGAGGAGTGGCTGCTCATTGAGGACGCCGTTGCCCCGGTTGTTCCCAGCCTTTTCGTTGAGGCGCGACATTTCGCAGGAGTTGTTTATCTGTCGCTAGCCCAAAGTGTCGTTGATGTCGGCAACCCGCCGGAGGCACGTGTTTGTGCGCGTCTTCGTTTTGACCTTCGCTTTGCACAAGCGCTGCGCGACCAGTTGGGCAAGATCATCGACGATGCCCTCAAGCCCGTCGACAGGTCCAAGGCAAACTGACGCCGCGGTGGTTGCGGTAGACAGCGGATTGAGGCTGTCACTGCCGACAAGGCACCTTGGATGCGCAGGCCAAGGGCGGACCTGCATCCCTGCCTCTGGGCTATAAGCGGCTGTTAATTTGCGATAGCTAATTGCCATGCCCCTCAAATATCGCATTGGCCGGTGTCCTGCCGCTGTTTCTCAAAAGGAATGGATGCCGATTTTGTTTTCTCTAGCTACGTTCTGAGCGGAGCCAAACAATGGACTCGGCCGTGGATGCAAACACCGAGGGGCCGAATCGCATTCTGGCGATAGGCCACCATCATGAATGAAATTCTGTTGGCCGCGCCGTCGCTAAGGAGAATTGGGCGAGGATCCAGCGTTTCACGCCATCCGCATACAGGTGGACTCGGCCGGCGTCACGTCGCCCTAGACCAGGCCCCGCCCCGCGGACGCCGGTTTTCGGCCCTCAACAACCCCATGAGCACTGACGCGGCTCCCGCTCCGCTCTTCTCGCGACACACACCCTACATTTTAGGAAGCCATCGAAGGTGATTGGACAGGACACTGCCTCCCGTGTCTTCTGGCAACGGGGGAGGAGGAATCAATGTCGATCAATGTCACAGAGATCATCCTTGCCGCCTCGCTTTTGGGGCTCGCGGTCGGATTTGCTGTTCTCTAACAGCACGAATGCGGTCACCGGCACCGGCTTTCCGCCGCATTCTTCAGCGAGATCTCGCACTATCGCTGGTTCAGACATTCTTCGTGTGGTTCACGGCCGTGCAGCTGGCGGTCGCGACGATCGCTGGGTTAGCCGAATTGTCACGCCTGTTTTAGCCTGTCCTGGCAGGCTGTCGGGCAGGAACGGATCCCTCATAGTATCCATTGGACGTCAGGGCGCCGTCACCAGCTAGCTTGTCGACATTTCCAGCAGGGAAAACTCCGCGTCCTCGCGTCCTCGCAAGTGATGTCGAGATGGGTCGATCGGTCGGGCTGAATATTCCCAGCGGATTGTCCTTGAGCAGCCAGGCATGCAGGTCGTATTGGTAGAACCCTTGAGGGATCAGCGGTTCATGGCCCTCCCTCGGCCCTTGAAGAGTTGGCCCGAGGGGGCTCGGACGTTACTTGGCGGCCGCTAGGGGAGCGAGCCATTCGGCCGCGTTCTAATGAGCCACGGCGAGCTTTCGCTGCGCCTTCGCCGGGTTAAGCGCGCAGTACCCCCCGAAAAGGGTGCTCGTCACCCAACCAAGCAGATTGATATGCGCATGAGCCGGAAATGCACGGTGATCCCCAGAGATTCCCATGTGAAGTCCAATGGCGATGCCAACGATCAGCCAAACAATTCCGGTTTTGAAGAACGGCTGTGCAACTTGAGGCATGTTGGAATCCCCCTTGCCGATCCGGGCAGGCCGCCCGAATATACACCTGTTGCCGGCGGATTTGCTGGTCGTCACGCCGGGCATCTGCGGCCTCTCTCAAAGCGCTGCCAGTACATCCGTGGTCAGCGCCCGAGAGACCCTTACCATTGTAATTTACCTGCTGGCGATTGGCAGCCTGTGCAAACGGATGGCTTCTACCTCTTCCGTGCAAATGGCCGGGCGCTGCTGCCGGACGCCAACGAGGGCGACATCGTGCGGTCGAACACTCCCGAGGTGAACCCCCTGTTGCGGCAGTTCGAACAGCAACAGTCGGTCGTTCAGCCCCGCCAGCATGTCCGCTCTGCAGGTCGCGTGGTTCATCGATCTGGCTTGCGCTTGATCCGAACGCTCGGCTCGCATCGGCTAGACTTTGTAGGCTGGGGCCGTGAACCAAATGGATCCAAGGATAAGTTTATGGATGCGAAGCTAACGACATCTCTGGGATGGCACGTAAATATGCGAGCCTTACAAGTCTATACATGAGAAGCATACTTGCATTGATCTTGCGAGGATAACGCCCCGCGTTCAATGCGGAAACCGAAACTCGGGCAGGGCGGAGAATGGACGAGAATCGCTTGAAACGTTGGACGGACAGGGATGTGGAAGAACTGAGGCGGCTGGCCGCAGCTGGCATTCGGGTCAGTCTCATTGCTCGAACGCTCAGCCGGTCCTCTCAAGCCGTCCGGGCTAAAGCGCTACAATTGCGTATTTCTTTGGCCAGCAGGCGCGTCTTCCTGAGCAACAAGGTTGACGAAGGAAGCAGCTTCGGCTCCGAAGAGCTGAATTGTTAAGCAAGCCCATGAAGGGGTGATCTGCGTAGCCGCGTGCCGTTTGCCCCACCGGGCCGTCGACGTCTATGGTTGGCCACGCCGGCGTTTTCTCTGCGCGATGCGGGGTGGATATCTGCGCCAGGATAAGCACCTGCGCGCGATGCGGTGCGATGGCGCCGGGCAGCAGGTCTTTCAGGTCCGCGCCATAGGTCTGGAATTGCGGCGGATTGGACCTGCCGCCTGGGGCAGCCCATCGCCTCGCACGCGCGGCTGACGTTGGAGAGTTCCCGCGCAAGCTCCAGCCGCAAAGCTTCGGCGTGCTATCTTGTCCCTTCAGTCATGATCTTGCGTGGGGTCAATGGTGCACTTGGCGGCGCGCCATCAAACCCGCTCGCAAGCGGTTCCGGTGACTGGCCGCTGTCACCTTGCGGAACTTTGGTGACCGGCAATCAGCTTCCAAGCATCTTGAGCCATTCCTCGAATGAGCGGGTTCTATCTTGCTCCGCGAGAGAAACGGCATGGGCTAGACGGGCAGGCGTGGCTACATTGCGGGCCTCGCGAGGGCTGTAGCCGAACTCACTGCTGAATGCTCTGCTGAAGTTGGCAGCCGAGCTGAAGCCGACGGTCTCAGCAATGTCGATGATGCGCTGCCTGTTTGCCGGGTCGCTGAGTGCGGCATGGGCCGCGAGGAGCCGCCGCTTTTGTATGTAGTGAAGAACGCCGCCACTCGGCTCGAACAATTGATAGAGTCGGGTGCGCGAGACCCCAAGTTCCCGGCAGAGGGTATCGGGTGTCAAAGCCAGGGAATTGAGATTGCGTTGAACGTATCGGCGCGCACGCTCCATCAGTGCGACGCTCATCTGCTGCTGGACGGCTCGTCCTGCTGACGGGGACAGGCCAGCCAAGATCATGTCGCGCGTCGCCTGGATGACGGTGGGTAATTCTTCCGCGGTGAGGCTCTGCAGCCTTGCTTCGACGCCATTGACGTAATCGATAACGAGGTTGGCGAAATTGCCCGACAGAACGGAATTGTTCTTCGCGTCGAGAGTTGCCGCGGCGTCTGTGAACAGGTCGCGCGGCATGTAGAGAGTAACGCTTTTGGACTCCGTTGCCCGACCGCGAAAAGGATGGCCAAGCGACCTGAACTCGACCTTGCCCGGTTGCCCTTCCACGACCCGCTCATCGACCTCGGTCCACGCCCGGCCAGTGCGCGGCAATACAACGACCCAGTGATCAATCGGGCTCGATCGCAGTTTGCTGGCTGCGCGGGCGTAACTGTGAGCCGGCGCATGCTGTTGGACGAACAGCATGCTGCCGAGATTCCAGGCCGTGTGGTCGGCGCAAAAGCCTTCATCCACGGACATCCCATCGGGCAACCTGACGTCGACCAACGGCGCCACATGTGCTTGCCAAGCAGCAAATTGACTCTCGACCGCCAGATCACGCGTCGAGAAATAAAGGGGTTCGAGCGCTGGTTGGGTCGGTGGAGCGGGCTCGTCGGGAGGCGGGCGCGGCATACGGCGCCGTTCCTTGTCGGGGGGCAGCGCGGACCTGCTGGCTATTTTGTCTTCGCTGTTGAATGGCGACATAGGGCGACCGTCATATCCAATTCCGACATCCCCCAAACCCGCGTCAATATGTGATGTGCAGCGGCTGTTGGCAAGGTTGTTGACACTCGCAGGTTGAGAGCCGTGGCAGGCACGCCCGTGCGGGCAAGCAGGTCCATGATCGACCGCGGCGTAAGCGAACGGGAAAACTCACCTCATCTCCTGGGTGCATAGGCGTGGTTCCCCGAGAAGATAAGGATTCTGCAACAAGTCTCCGGACCCCCAGATAACGACAAGAGGCTCCTCCTTGATTATTGATGCGCAATAGAAGAGCGGGCCATGGAATGCCGATGGGGGGCAGCCTTCCGTCACTTCAAAGAAAAAATGCAATAGGGATCGGAGGCAGTATTGCCATATCGGCAATCCGCCGACCTGGTGACTTTTACGAAATAATAAAGTCGCAGAAAGCTTGGGGTTAGAACAGATGGATATTTCACGCTCGGTGCCGGCTCTCTCGGTCGTTGCTACCACCTCGGATTGTGACTCTGAATCGCGTTTGCGGCGGATCCTCGTTACCGGTGGAGCCGGTTTCCTCGGATCTCATTTGTGCGGAGTTCTCCTTGAGGCAGGCCACCATGTCGTCTGTGTCGACAATTTTTCAACCGGGCTCGAACGCAATCTCAGCGATTTGAGGGACTTCTCGACGTTCAGTGTCATCAGGCACGACATCGTCGATCCGATCGATCTGGAGATCGACGAAATCTACAATCTCGCCTGCCCGGCCTCGCCGCCCCACTATCAGGCCGACCCGATCCGGACCATGCGCACCAGCGTCCTCGGCGCCCTCAACATGCTCGACTTGGCCCATCGACGCGGCGCCAAAATCTTCCAGGCATCCACCTCCGAAGTTTACGGCGATCCCCACATTCATCCTCAGCCGGAATCCTATTTGGGCAACGTGAATGCGATCGGACCACGGGCTTGCTATGACGAAGGCAAACGCAGCGCCGAAACGCTCTTCTTCGATTACCAGCGGCGCCACGGTCTTCGCATCAAAGTCGTCCGCATCTTCAACACCTATGGCCCGCACATGCGCCCTGACGACGGGCGTGTCGTTTCCAACTTTATCGTTCAGGCCCTCTCGGGCAAGGATATCACCATCTATGGTGATGGCTCCCAGACCCGTTCATTCTGCTACGTCGACGATCTGATCAGAGGCTTCCATTTGATGATGGATTCGGCTGACGAGGTCACCGGTCCGATCAATCTTGGCAATCCGGGCGAGTTCAGCGTTGCCGAGCTTGCTGCGATGGTCATCGACCTGACCGGTTCGCGTTCCCGTATTGTCCAGATGTCGCTGCCGGCCGACGATCCGCGCCAGCGGCGCCCCGACATCACCCGGGCGGAAATGCAGCTCGGCTGGCGGCCCAACACCGCGCTTCGCGACGGCCTCGTTCGGACGATTGCCTACTTTGACAAAGTGCTTAGCACCGAAAACGCCCTGCAGGTCAGGAGGATCGCGTGACGATCAACATCCTCGTGACCGGCGGCGCCGGTTATATTGGCAGCCATACCGCCAAACTCCTCAGCTCCAGAGGTTTTGTGCCGATCGTCTATGACAATTTGACGACGGGTCACCAATCATCGGTGCGTTGGGGGCCACTCGTTCATGGCGATATTCTCGATACGGATCGTCTTGCCGCGACTATGGCGGAATACGAGCCAAAGGCGGTTATTCATTTCGCTGCTTCTGCCTATGTCGGGGAGTCGGTCGAGAATCCCTCAAAGTATTACCGAAACAACGTGATTGGCACGCAGTCGCTTCTGGATGCCTGCCATCGGACAAATGTCGGCGAGATCATTTTTTCTTCCAGTTGTGCGACCTACGGGGTTCCTTCCGTCCTGCCGATCACGGAAGCGACGCCCCAGAATCCGATCAATCCTTATGGCAGAACCAAGCTGATCGCCGAACAGATGCTGCGGGACTATGCGGCAGCATACGGCATGCGTCATGTCATCTTGCGCTATTTCAATGCCTGCGGCGCCGATCCCGACGGCGAACTCGGCGAATGGCACGACCCCGAAACGCATCTCATCCCGAGGGCTTTGCTCACGGCGGCGGGCCGAATACCGCATCTGCCGATCTTCGGCAACGACTACGAGACGCAAGACGGCACCTGCATCCGCGACTACATCCACGTCAGCGATCTGGCGCGTGCGCACGTCCTTGCCCTTGATTACCTTGAAAGAGGCGGCGAGGACCTTGCGGTCAACCTCGGGACCGGGCGCGGGTCCTCCATCCGGCAAATTCTGGAGACCATCTCCCGGATCACCGAACGGGACGTCGCGATCAAGCTGCATTCAAGGAGGCCTGGCGATCCGCCGGCGCTTTACGCCGATCCGACTTTCGCCCAGCAGGCGCTTCGGTTCTCAACCGAGTATTCCGATCTCGAGACGATCGTGAGAACCGCTGCGCCTTTCTTCGGACTGGAGGCGCGGGTATGACGATGGCTGCAAACAGGCAAGCAACGCAACCCGTCACAATGACAACGGAGCCGCTGATGGTTCCGGTGATGACGGGCCGCCGCCGGATTGAATATCTGATCGGCGCCGTCGCCTGGCTGGCCGCGCTCGTCTATTTCTGGGCCTGGTGGTTCAAGCCAGGCCACTATACCAGCCTTTCCGGTTTCGTGAGTGTCACGCTTGTTGTTGCATGGGTCACGCTCCTGCCGGCCTATTTCCTCGCGGTCTTCTATCGAGCCCGCAAACCCAACGGGCCATTGCGGCTGCCGGCAGGGAGCCGTGTAGCGATGGTGGTGACCAAGGCGCCTTCCGAGCCGTTTTCGGTCGTTGCAACCACCTTGAAGGCCATGCTCGCGCAAGATGTCCGTCACGACACGTGGCTTGCCGACGAAGATCCCTCGCCGGAAACTCTGGACTGGTGCCGGCAGCACGGCGTCTTCGTCTCGACGCGCAAAGGCCAGGCAGATTATCACCGTGCCGCTTGGCCGCGGCGCACCCGCTGCAAGGAAGGCAATCTTGCCTTCTTCTACGACCATTACGGCTACCAGCGCTACGATTTCGTGGCCCAGCTCGACGCGGATCATGTTCCAGAGCCCGGCTATCTGGGCGAGATGTTGCGACCTTTTGCAGACCCCACCGTAGGCTATGTCTCAGCGCCAAGCATCTGCGACCGCAACGCCGGGGAAAGCTGGTCGGCGCGCGGGCGGCTCTATGCCGAAGCCAGCATGCACGGCGCCCTGCAAGCTGGCTACAATGGCGGTCTCGCGCCACTTTGCATAGGCTCGCATTACGCAGTTCGCACTGCCGCACTGAAGGAGGCCGGAGGGCTCGGGCCAGAGCTTGCCGAGGACCACTCAACCACGCTGATTATGAACGCCTATGGCTGGCGCGGGGTTCACGCTCTGGACGCCATCGCCCATGGCGATGGTCCGCGTACATTTACCGATCTCGTTACCCAGGAGTTCCAATGGTCACGCAGCCTCGTGATGCTGCTCCTGAAATATTCACCGCTCTACGTGCCGCGCCTGCCCTTTCGGCTCAAATTCCAGTTCCTGTTTGCGCAGCTTTGGTATCCCCTCTTTTCGTCTTTCATGGCGCTGATGTTTGTGATGCCCATTATCGCCTTGCTGCGCGGTGAGAATTTCGTCGCCGTCACGTATCTGGGCTTTCTGGCACATTTCACTCCACTTTCCATCGTGCTGATGGTGATGGCCTACCGCTGGCGGGCGACCGGCTCGTTCCGGCCGTTCGATGCAAAAGTGCTGAGCTGGGAGGCGATGTTCTTCCTCTTCGCGCGCTGGCCATGGGCCTTGGCCGGTACAATCGCGGCGGTGCGTGACTGGGCAACCGGGTCATTTGTGGATTTTCGCGTCACGCCGAAGGGCCGCCGCGAAGTTGACCCGTTGCCATTTCGAATTCTCGCACCGTATGGCGTTCTGTCGATCGCGTCGGCTCTTCCTGTTCTGCTTGTCGACAACGCCGGCGAGACCCGTGGCTTCTATATCTTCGCCATCGTCAACGCGATTCTTTATGCGGCGCTGCTTCTGGTGATTGTCGTGCAGCATGCTCGCGAGAACGCGGTCAGGGTCTCGACACCCTTTTATCGTCCGGCGATGGCGGCGGGCCTTCTGTCCATCTTTCTGCTGCCGGGACTAGCGACTGCGGAGCGCGGGGTGGAGGGATTGGAGTCGCTCGCATGGGGAGCCGGGCGCGTGAGTTTCTTTGAAGCGAAATACGCGGCCGCGGGTGCAGGGCTCGGCGGATCGGGCCTGCGCAGGATCACCTTCAGGCCGAGATGGCTGCCTGAAAAGCCAATCACGATCAATTAACCGAAGAAAGGGCGCGCAAGCGCTGGAGCACATGAAAATTGCAATGATCGGAACGGGTTATGTCGGCCTTGTCAGCGGGACCTGCTTTGCCGAATGGGGCAACCGGGTCGTCTGCGTCGACAAAAACGCCGAAAAGATCGAGCAGCTCAAGCAGGGTAAGCTGCCAATTTACGAGCCTGGGCTGGACAAGCTTGTGGAGCGTAATCAGATTGCCGAGCGCCTGTCCTTCACGACCGACCTCACTTCCGCGGTGAAGGGTGCCGATCTTATCTTTATCGCAGTTGGGACACCGCCACGCCTGGGCTCTGGCGATGCCGATCTCTCGTTTGTCTACATGGCAGCTCAGGAAATCGCGGAATCGCTCGAAGGCCATCCCACCGTGGTGGTCAAATCCACAGTCCCGGTGGGCACAGGAGACGTGGTCGAAAAAATCATCGCCGCTGTGCGGCCTCGTGGCAGCTTTTCCGTCGCTTCCAATCCCGAGTTTCTCCGCGAGGGGTCGGCCATCGATGACTTTCTGTTCCCCGATCGGGTCGTTGTCGGCGTCGAAGGTCCACGCGCGCTGGAAGCGCTAACGGCGCTTTACAGTCCGCTTGCACGTGCCAATACGCCAGTCGTCGTGACCCAGCGACGTGCCGCTGAACTGATCAAATATGCCGCGAACGCATTTCTCGCGACAAAGATCACCTTCATCAACGAGCTTGCCGATCTTTGCGAGCAGGTGGGCACCGATATAGACGACCTGGCGCTCGGCATCGGCCTCGACCACCGGATCGGCCAAAGCTTCCTCAAGGCCGGACCAGGCTACGGCGGCTCGTGCTTTCCGAAGGATACGCTGGCGCTCCTGCGCACCGCCCAAGACTACGGCATCGCTTTACGTGTCGTCGAGGAGACCGTGGCGGCCAACGAAGCACGCAAGCGGAAGATGGCGCTCAAGGTGATCGATGCCGTCGGAGGCGATGTCGAGGGTCTGACGATTGCCGTCCTTGGCCTCACCTTCAAACCCGATACCGACGACATGCGCGATGCGCCTTCGATCCCACTGATTGAGACATTGCAGCGTTTCGGAGCCAAGATTCGGGCGCACGACCCTGTTGGCATGAAAAACGCAGCACGTGTGCTCGAGAACGTCATGCTGTTGGACGATCCATACGAATGCGTCCGCGATGCGGATGCTGCGGTCGTCGTCACGGAATGGGAGAGCGTTCGACAACTCGATCTCGATCTGATGAGGCAGCTGATGCGGTCTCCAATCCTTGTCGACCTGCGCAACGTGTTTGGGCGGGGGGCGGCGCAGGCCGGCTTTCAAGTATCGAGTGTCGGTCGGCCTGCGTCCACCCAATCGGACGTCACCGTCACGATCCAGCCTGTGAGCGGCGATCCCCAGCCAAAACAGCAGGGCCGGGGCCGGGCGGGGCTTAACGCGCAGGCAAAAACCATCATGAATTGGAACTAGGACAATGGCGAAGTCACATCGTGGCGGCGGAGCACTGCAAAATACAGATGAGCACCGTCGCTGGTTCTTGCGAACCGCATGCGTCGTTTCGGCCTTGACAGTCTTTGCCGGTCAAGGCGGCGCCGGCGAGAAGGTCGTGCCTCCCGCAGATGCGACAGTCATGACGGCCGGGGAGCTTCACGCGCTCTACAACGACCAGACGTGGGTTTGGTCCGACGGCGCGGGTCGGATGCAGTCCGACGGGCGACGCTTTGTGGCCTGGGCGGGGTCAGGCGCGAGCGCCACATGGGCGGAAGGCCGATGGACCATCACCAGCAGCGGCCGCTTGTGCTTCAAGGCACGATGGCATTCGTCGTCTGGTAGCCATCCGGCCAAAACCTGCTTCGCCCATAAGCGGCGTCGCGGCGAAATCTATCAGAGAAAAGAACCAACGGGCGACTGGTATATCTTCAAGCACGCCGTCTCGGAAGAGGGCGACGAATTCAAAAAGCTCACCGACAAAGACTTGGTTTCGCCAGTACTGGAAACGGTCAGGTCTCAGCTTCGAGAAAAAAGCCCGGCAACGAGCCAACCCGCCACCGAATAAATAAACAGGAGTGTATCGACATGAACACCATCATCAGCAAGAAGACATCGAGGGCTATCGCGCTCTCGATTGCTACGTTGGCTCTGTCAGGAGCAGTCCTGGCAGCCAGCAATCCCCGGGGCATTCCCTCGGCGACTTCGTCTGCCAAGGCGCCATTCGCGGACAAGCGGCCGATCACCACGCAAGCGTCGATCGATCTTGGCGCCTACGACCCCCACGGCGACTTCGGCAACGATGCCGATTCCAAGATCGAACATCTCTTTCTGCCTTGGGAAGATGTCGATCTGTCGTCATTGGTCATCGCCGACGAATACGCCGTGCAGCGCGGACGATCGCTCCTGATCACCGTGGAGCCGTGGTCGTGGGACGTCGACTGGAGAGTGACGTCAGACGAGCTTTTGGCGGGGATCCTGGCAGGCCGGTACGATGCCAACATGGCAGCGGTCTGCTCCGAGGCGGCTAAATTGAAAAGCCCTGTCACCATTCGATGGGCACAGGAGATGGACGAAACCGACAATCAGTTCTCATGGGCGCATTGGGCTCCCGACAGTTACAGAACTGCCTACCAACGAATGGTGACGGAGTGCCGGAAGCACATCCAGACCGCCACCTATATGTGGTCGCCGAAAGGAAATCCGGAACTGGTCGACTTTTATCCAGGTGATGAATTTGTCGACGTCGTGGGATTGTCGGTCTTTGGTCTGCAGGACTACGACAGGGCAACTTTCGGCAAGGAACGCACTTTCACCGAGGCGCTCGAGCCGGGCTATCGGCTGGGCGGG
>NZ_AHAM01000218.1 GCF_000236565.1 Mesorhizobium alhagi CCNWXJ12-2
GCCCAAATAGAAAGCCCGCTGCACCTCCTCCCGCAGCGGGCTTTTGCATTGATTCACCCAGTTCACTTTGCCGTAGCCGTCCCTTTCTCATTGAGCGGACTGGCGGGTATCCGCCGGTTTCGCCGGTGACACTTTTGCGCGACACTTCAAGGCCACTGCCGGCCTCGTACGCCGTATGTGACAGAGGAACGCGAATGGTATGACCACGATACCGGTCTTCACCTGGCACCGCCGGCGCAAGAGGCCGCACGTTCGATGGTTGCCCAGCTCGAGGCAGGCAAGCCTAGAAGCATCAGCGATTGCGAGATCAGTTCAGCGGCCGACGCGTTGTGCGCCGCAGCACACTTTCCCTCTTGCGTGTTTAGTAAATTGCGCGTTTACTAAACAAACAACTCAACATCGCACCTAGCGGTTTGAGGCCCCTGAGGAGAGGGGTTAGAGCTCTGAAACCGTCAACCGGACAGTTTCGCTAATGGGAGGTAGGCATGAAATCGACATTGAAAATGTCGCTCGGCCTGACCGCGGGGCTGCTTGCCTCGTCGGCCATGACGGGCGTTTCCCAGGCTGAAGACCTGACGCTCTGTTGGGCCGCGTGGGATCCGGCGAACGCGCTGGTCGAACTGTCGAAGGACTTCACTGCGCAGACCGGCATCGGCATGAAATTCGAGTTCGTTCCGTGGACCAACTATGCAGACCGCTTCCTCAACGAGCTCAACTCCAAAGGCAAACTGTGCGACCTGATTATCGGCGACAGCCAGTGGATCGGCGGCTCGGCCGAGAACGGCCACTACGTCAAGCTCAACGATTTCTTCGACAAAGAGGGAATAAAGATGAGCGACTTCGTCGACGCGACGGTGGTCGGCTATTCGCAGTGGCCGAAGGGCACCCCGAACTACTGGGCGCTGCCGGCGATGGGCGACGTGGTCGGCTGGACCTATCGCAAGGACTGGTTCTCCAATCCCGACCTGCAGAAGGAATTCAAGGAGAAATTCGGCTGGGACCTGGCCGCGCCGGCCACCTTCGACCAGTTCAAACAGGTCGCCGAGTTCTTCCAGAACCGCGAGATCGACGGCAAGAAGGTCTATGGCGCCTCGATCTACACCGAGCGCGGCTCCGAAGGCGTCACCATGGGCGTCATGGACGTGCTCTATTCCTACGGCTTCAACTACGAGAATCCCGACAAACCTTACGAAATGGAAGGCTTCGTCAACTCCGAGAAATCGGTGAAGGGCCTTGAATTCTACAAGTCGCTCTACGACTGCTGCACGCCGCCCGGCGCGTCGAACAGCTACATGGGCGAAGGCGTTGACGCCTTCAAATCCGGCCAGGTCGCGATGCACATGAACTTCGCCTTCACTTGGCCCGGCCTGCAAAAGGACGAGGCGGTCGGCGGCGAGAAGGTCGGCTTCTTCGCCAACCCGGCAGGTCCCGACGGCGAGCAGTTCGCCCAACTCGGCGGTCAGGGCATTTCCGTCGTTTCCTACTCCGACAAGCAGGAATCGGCGCTGAAATACATCAAGTGGTTCGCCAATCCCGAAGTGCAGAAGAAGTGGTGGTCGCTCGGCGGCTTCTCCTGCCTGAAGTCGGTGGTCGAGGACCCGGCCTTTCCGGACAGCCAGCCCTACGCGAAGACCTTCCTGCAATCGATGGCGATCGTGAAGGACTTCTGGGCCGAGCCGAGCTACGCCTCGCTGCTCCAGGCCTCGCAGAAGCGCTTCCATGACTATGTCGTGGCCGGTCAGGGCACCTCCAAGGAGGCGCTCGACGGTCTCGTGGAAGACTGGACTGAAGTCTTCCAGGACGACGGCAAGATATAGCCGTCGCCTCCCAAGCCCGCCCCGCGCCGTGTAGAGGGGTGCGGGGCGGAGACACCTGAAACATGCAAGACGTGTCCAGCGGAAAACCTGTCGTGACCGACACAACCTCGTCGATATTGGATCGGGCGGCGGAAGCTGCGGCGCGGGCGACGCCCGTAACGCTGGCGAAGCGCGTGCGCGGCATTTCCGACCGGACGGTCGCATGGCTGTTCATCGCGCCGACGATCGTGCTCCTGCTCGCGATCAACATCTTCCCGCTGATCTGGGCGATCCAGCTCTCCTTCACCAACTACCGCGCCAACCGGCCGAACGAGCCGATCAAGAACATCGGGCTCTCCAATTATTCACGCATCCTGACCGACACAGACACCTGGATCGCCATGCAGGCGACGGCGCATTTCGTCTTCTGGACGATCCTGCTGCAAACCGTCATCGGCTTTGCCCTCGCTTATCTCATCGATCGCAAATTCCGCGGCCACGCCTTCTGGACGACCATCATCCTCGTTCCGATGATGCTGTCGCCGGCGGTGGTCGGAAATTTCTGGCGCTTCCTCTACGAACCGCAGATCGGGCTCTTCGCCTATATCGTCTCGTTCTTCACCGGCATCCCGCCGACAGAGATATTGATGCTGTCCTCTGTGACCCTCGCGCCGTGGGCCATCATCATCGTCGATACATGGATGTGGACGCCCTACGTGATGCTGATCTGCCTCGCCGGCTTACGCTCCATCCCGGATTACATCTACGAGGCGGCGGAGGTAGACCGCGCCTCAAACTGGCGGCAGTTCTGGTCGATCACACTGCCGATGGCGCTGCCGTTCATCATGCTCGCTGTGCTCTTCCGCGGCATCGAGAATTTCAAGATGTTCGACATGGTGAACCTGTTGACCGGCGGCGGGCCGGGCTCGACGACGGAGGTCGCGTCGATCACGCTGAAGCGCGAAGCCTTCGAGAAATGGCGCACCGGCTTTTCTTCCGCTTTCGCCATCATCCTCTTCGTCGCCGTCTTCGGGCTCGCCAACATCTACGTCAAAGTGCTGAACAGGGTGAAAAGCCGATGAGCGCCGCCGCCCATTCGGTGGTCGAGCCGAGCACAACATCGAAACGGGTCGCCGCGACGCTGGTCGTCATCTATGCGCTGATCTCGATGATCCCGCTGTTCTGGATCTTCGCGACGAGCTTCAAAACGCCGCCGGATTCCATCGCCTATCCGCCGAAGGTCGTTTTCACCCCGTCGATCGAGGGCTACTGCAATTTGTTCACCACGCGCACGCGTCAGACGCCGGAGTATATCAACGCGCTGCCGCCGGCGACGAGCTTCTGCGACGAGACCACGCGCAAGCGCAACATGGTGATCGCCGGTCCCTCGAACTTCCTGCCACGCTTTGTAAACTCGCTTGTCATCGCCTTCGGCTCAACCTTCTGCGCTGTGTTCCTCGGCACGCTCGCCGCCTACGGCTTCTCGCGCTTTCGCGTGCCGCTCGCCGACGACCTGCTGTTTTTCATCCTGTCGACGCGCTTCATGCCGCCGATCGCCGTGGCGATCCCGATCTACCTGATGTACCGCGAACTCGGCCTTTCCGACACGGCGCTCGGCATGGTCCTGCTTTATACGGCGGTCAACGTGTCGCTGGCGGTGTGGCTGCTCAAGGGCTTCATCGACGAGATCCCTCGCGAATACGAGGAAGCCGCGATGATCGACGGCTACACGCGGCTGCAGGCCTTCCGCAAGGTGGTGCTGCCGCAGGCGACTACAGGCATTGCGGCGACAGCGATCTTCTGTCTGATTTTCGCCTGGAATGAATATGCTTTCGCGTCGCTCTTGACCTCCGGCACGGCGCAGACCGCGCCGCCCTTCATCCCGACCATTATCGGCGAGGGCGGGCAGGACTGGCCGGCCGTCGCCGCCGGAACGACAGTTTTCCTCGTGCCGATCCTGGTGTTCACCATCCTCCTCAGAAAGCAGCTCCTGCGCGGCATCACATTCGGAGCGGTGCGCAAATGAGCACGGTTGTGACAAAGAAGCGCCGGTCGAACTGGCCCGTCTGGCTGCGCCGCGGGCTGCTCGAAAACGTCGCGACAGCGGTCATCGGCATCGGCTTCCTGATGCTGTTCCAGCCATTCGCGCTGACGCTCTACACCTGGTCGTTCGTCACGATGCTCGCCGGCACCGCGATGTTCATCATCGTCTCAAAGTTCCCGGAGTAGGCGATGGCCGAGATACGCGTCCAGAACCTGAGGAAAGAATTCGGATCGTTCGTCGCGGTCCAGGATTCCAACTTCGTCGTCAATGACGGCGAGTTCTTCGTCATGCTTGGGCCGTCGGGCTGCGGCAAGACGACGACGCTGCGCATGATCGCCGGCCTCGAGCTGCCGACCGGAGGACAAATCCTGCTCGGCGGCGAAGAGGTGACGATGCTCAGGGCCCGCGAGCGCGACATCGCCTTCGTCTTCCAGCTTTTCGCGCTCTACCCCCATATGAACGTGCGTAAGAACATGGGTTTTCCGCTGCTCGCGCAAGGCATGTCCAAGGCTGAAATCAGGCAGCGCGTCGAGGAGACGGCGAAGCTGCTGCGCATCGACAACCTGCTCGACCGGCCGGTATCCGGGCTAGCCGGCGGCGACCGTCAACGCGTGGCGCTTGGCCGCGCCATCGTCAGGCGGCCAAAATGTTTCCTGATGGACGAGCCGCTCGGCACGTTGGATGCGGAGTTCCGCGACCTTATGGTGCATGAGCTGCGCGAGTTGCATAACCGGATCCACGCGACCACCGTCTATGTCACGCATGACCAGCACGAGGCCATGGCGATGGCCGACAAGATCGCGGTGATGAACCACGGCGTCATCGAGCAGTTCGGCACGCCGAAGGCAATCTACAATCATCCGGCGACGATGTTCGTCGCCGACTTCATCGGCTCGCCGCCGATGAATTTTCTGAAATTCAACGGCGGGCTGCAGAAGGGCGCCAACGAGATTGTGATCCAGGGCGCGAGCGTCGCAGTGCCTGAAATCCGCCAGGATTTCGCGCCGGCCGACTTCGTGCTGGGCGTCAGGCCCGAGCATATCCGCTTCGACGATGCCTCGAAGCTGCGCGGCTCGATCTACGGCACCGAATATCTCGGCACCACGCAGATCGTGGCTGTCGAGACTGTGGACGGGATGCTGAAGGCGCGGGTACCCGCAGACATCCAGCTGCGCATGGGTGAACCGGTCGGGCTTTCGTTCGATGCCCAGCGTCTGTCGCTGTTCGAAAAGGCTTCAGGCCGGGCAATCCGCACCGGCGCTAGAGGGGAAGCGGCGCATGGCTGACGTTTCGCTGCGCGGCGTGTCAAAGGCATTCGGCGACACGCAAGCCGTCGACGAGCTGACGCTCTCCATAAAGGACGGCGAGTTCGTCGTGCTGCTCGGTCCGACCGGCGCCGGCAAGACGACGACGCTGCGCCTCATCGCCGGACTGGAGCGGCCCGACAGCGGCTCCATCGTCATCGATGGGCGCGACGTGACGAAGCTCGAGCCGGCTTCGCGCGACGTCGCCTTCGTGTTCCAGCAATACTCGCTCTACCCGCATTTGACAGTCGCCGAGAACCTCGCCTTCCCGCTGCGCTCGCCGGCGCGTAAGCTGACCGAGGACGAGATCAACAGCCGTGTCGCCGACGTGGCGAAGCTGGTGCGCATCGACCATAAGCTGGAGAACAAGTCGACGAAGCTGTCGGGCGGCGAGATGCAGCGCGTGGCGATCGGCCGTGCGCTGGTGCGCAAGCCGGTCATCTACCTAATGGACGAGCCGCTGTCCTCGCTCGATGCAAAGCTGCGAGGCGATCTGAGACTTGAGCTCAAGCGCATCCAGGCCGAGCTTTTCTCGACCATGCTCTATGTCACGCATGACCAGATCGAGGCGATGACGATGGCCGACCGCATCGGCATCCTCGCCGAGGGTCGGCTGGTGCAGATCGGCACGCCGAAAGAAATCTATACCGAGCCGGCGAACCTGCATGTCGCCGCCCGGCTCGGCCAGCCGGCGATCAACCTGTTGCCTGCCGACCTGCTGCCTGAAACGGCCGCGCCTGCAGGCACCAGGACCATCGGCGCGCGCACCGAGCACCTGACCATCCGCAAGGCGGCGAACAGCCATGCCGACGGAACGGTTGACTGGGTCGAGCATCTGGGCGACCAGAACCACCTGCATGTGACGGTTGGGAATCGCAAGCTGGTGACGCTGACTGATCCCGATACGCTGTTCGAGAGGGGCGACCGGGTGACTGTGCGCCTGAGGTCCCCGCTCTATTTCGACGGCGCAGGCAAAAGGATTGCAGGATGACAATGGATGCCGCGGCCGTGACGAATATCGATCTTACGACGCTGATCACGGCGGTCGCCGACACGATGGCAGCGCATGCCGACGAGCTGACGGCGCTCGACCAGGCGATCGGCGACGGCGACCACGGACTGAACATGAAGCGGGGCTTCGAGGCAGTGCGCGCCGAAACGGCGACGCTGGCGGAAAAGCCGCTGCCAGAGGCGCTGAAGGCGATCGGCACCAAGCTGGTGATGACCGTTGGCGGCGCGTCCGGACCGCTGTTCGGAACGCTGTTCATGGCGCTGGGCAAGGAGCTGCCGGCCGAGCCCGGCCGTGCCGATTTTTCGGCGGCGCTTGCCAAGGCCATCGACGCCGTCGCTGCGCGCGGCAAGTCGCAGGCCGGCCAAAAAACCATGCTCGACGTGCTTTATCCGGTGCAGACCGCGGTCGCGGCGGGCAAGACCACGCCGGAGGTAGCGGACATTGCAGATCAAGCGGCCGAAGCGACCAAGCCATTGAAAGCAATCCGCGGCCGCGCGTCGGTCCTCGGCGACCGTTCGATCGGCCATATGGACCCCGGGGCGCGTTCCTCGGCGCTGATTACGAGAGCCATCGCCGGAACGCTGGAGCCGCGCGTATGAATAATGTCGGCATCGTCATCGTCTCGCATTCGCTCAAGATCGCCGAAGGCACCGCCGACATGGTGCGCCAGATGGTCGGTGAAGAGGTGCCGCTCGCCTGGTGCGGCGGCAACCCGGACGGCGGGCTCGGAACGCAGGTCGGCGCGATCATGGAGGCGATCGAGAAGGCTTGGTCGGAGGCGGGCGTTGCGATTCTCGTCGATCTCGGCGGTGCCGAGACCAACAGCGAGATGGCGATCGAGATGATCGGCGAGCCGCGGGCAAGCCGCATCGTGATATGCAATGCGCCGATCGTCGAGGGAGCGGTGATGGCCGCGACCGAAGCGTCGGGCGGGGCTTCGCTCAAGGAAGTCGTGGCGACTGCGCATGAGCTTGCGCCGGCATGAATGAACAGGAAGCAATAATGTCGGCAAAAGCAGCGGCACAGGTCGAAATCAAGCACGAGGTCGGGCTCCATGCCCGACCCTCGGTGAAGTTCACCAAATTGGCGAAAACCTTCGCGGCCGACGTGGAGGTGGCGCTCACTCCCGAAGGGCCGTGGTTTGACGCCAAAAGCATCGTCAAGGTGATGGCGGCGAAGGCGCCCAAGGGTACGGTTCTGCACCTGAGGGCCAGCGGTGAAGGCGCCGACAGTGCCGTCAAGGCTTTGGTCGCGCTGGTCGAGCGGGATTTCGACGAGGCGGTCGAGGGCGAAGCCCATGTCCGGACCGCTTAGGCTAACCGGAACGCCCGCGTCAGGAGGCTATGCGGAAGGTCCGGTCTTCCGCCTGGAGAGCGACGTCGCCAGCTATCGTCCCAAAGGTTCAGCAGAGGGCGAAGCTGCAGCGCTGAGGACCGCGATGGAGGCGGCGTCGGAGCAGCTCGCTGTGCTTGCAGCAGCCTCGGCCGGCGAGGCGGCCGACATGCTGGAGTTCCAGCTCGCGATGCTTGCCGACGTTTCGCTTTCAGGGCCGGCCTTCGACGCCATCAGCATGGGAGCACCGGCAGATAAGGCGTGGTCCGATGCGCTGGCCGAGCAGATAGAAGGCTACGAAGCGGCGGACGACGAGTATTTCCGGGCGCGGGCTGCCGACCTCAGGGATATCCGCCAGCAGGTGCTCGACGCGCTGACCTCCGCCGGGGACAGGACCGCTCCGCCGGGTGCGATCCTGTTCGGCGAGGACATCGCGCCGACGCGCTTCCTGGCGACCGACTGGTCGGCGGGCGGCGGAATCGCGCTCTCAAAGGGCAGCTCGGCGAGCCATGTGGCAATGCTGGCGCGCTCGCGCGGCGTACCGATGGTGGTCGGCCTCGGCAGCGCAGTGAAGGACATCGGCGGCATGGCCTTGCTCGATGCCGAGCAGGGCGCCATCGTGCTGCAACCCACGGACGGCGACATCGAGAGTTTCCGCAAATCCTCGACCGCCTATGGCGAACGTCGCCGCCGCGCCGAAGACAGCGTCATGAGGCCGGCGACGACTGGGAACGGCGTGCCGGTGCACGTGCTGGTCAACGTCGCCGATCCCTCCGACGTCGACCGCATAGACATAGCGAATTGCGACGGCGTCGGCCTGATGCGCACGGAGTTCCTGTTCGGCAAGGGGTTGCCCGACGAGAAGACGCAGTACCTCGCCTATCGAACAGTGCTCGAATGGGCTGCGGGCAAGCCGGTGACGATCCGCACCATCGACGCCGGCGGCGACAAGCCGGTGCCGGGCTTTACCGTCGAGGAAAGCAATCCGTTCCTGGGCCTCAGAGGCATCCGCCTGTCGCTCGCGCGGCCCGAAGTCTTTCGCGTACAGATACGTGCGTTGCTGCGGGCGGCCGTGCACGGCAATCTGAAGGTGATGTTCCCGATGATCGCTGTGCCAGAGGAATATGCGCGCGCCGCAGCGCTTTTCGCCGAGGAAGCCAGCAACCTCGCCGGGGCCGGCGTGCCGCACGCCATGCCGCCGCTCGGCCTCATGGTCGAGGTGCCGTCGGTGGCGATCGCGCCGGAGCTGTTCTGCGACGCCGCCTTCTTCTCGATCGGCTCGAACGATCTGACGCAATATCTGATGGCGGCCGCACGCGACAACACCGCGGTGGCGGCGCTGAATTCAGTGACGAATCCCGCGGTATTGCGTCTGATCGCCTCCGTCGCCGCATTCGGCTGGCTGCACGACATCCCGGTCAGCCTGTGTGGCGACGCAGGCGGCGATCCGGCCGCGATACCCTGCCTGCTTGAGGCAGGGTTGCGCGACCTTTCTGTCGCCCCGGCACAACTGGCGCTCGTCAAGGCGGCTATTGCCGGCGTTGCGGTCTAGAGATGGCGAAAGGAACGCCGCCCGATCCAGTCGACGCCGAGGCCGCGATCCGCGCCTACAAATGCGTGCTTTCGGCCGTCATTGAGCAGCGTCCATCCGGCACGCGCCAGCGTCTCGCCGACGTGCTGGGAAAACACCGCAGCTTTATCACCCAGATTACCAGTCCAAGCTATTCGACGCCGATCCCCCCGAAGCACCTGCCGGCTATCTTTTCGGTGTGCCATTTCGGCGCGCCAGAGCGTGACGCGTTCCTGGCCGCCTACCGCATCGCGCACCCGGGCAAGGCCCCGGTCGACGGCTCGATGCGCCGCATGCGCCATATCTCGCTGACCGTGCCGGATCTGGGCGACGACAAGCAGAACGCCGCGCTCGACCGCGCCATCAACGAATTCATCCACAGGATTACCAGCATCGCCGGCAAGGGCGGATGAACCCACGCCGGGTTGCGACTACCGGCGCTCGACGCCGCCGACATGGCAAACGGGAGGGAGACCATGAAAAAATTCATCAACGCCGTCGATGACGTGCTGACGGAAAGCCTCAACGGATTCGCAGCGGCGCACTCGGACATTGTCACGTTGGGCGGCGGCCATAAGTTCATCCGGCGCAAGACTCTGAAATCCGGCAAGGTGGCCCTGATTTCCGGCGGCGGCTCCGGGCACGAGCCGCTGCACGGGGGGCTGGTTGGCCACGGCATGCTGGATGCCGCCTGCCCAGGTCAGGTCTTCACCTCGCCGACGCCGGACCAGATGATGGAAGCGGTGGCCGAGGTTAACACGGGCGCCGGGTGCCTTTTCATCGTCAAGAACTACGAAGGCGACGTGATGAATTTCGACATGGCTGCCGAAATGTCGGAAGGCATCATGCAGGTGATCACCAATGACGACGTGGCGGTTGAGGATTCGCTCTACACGACCGGCCGGCGCGGCGTCGCCGGTACGCTTGTGGTCGAAAAGATTCTGGGCGCGGCGGCGGAAGAAGGCCTGGCGCTGAAGGAGCTGAAGGAGCTCGGCGACAAGGTCAATCGCGTGACCCGCTCGATGGGAGTGGCGCTGACCTCATGCACCGTTCCCGCCGCCGGCAAGCCCAATTTCGAGATCGCGGAAGACGAAATGGAATTCGGTGTCGGCATCCACGGCGAGCCCGGCCGCCGCCGCGGCAAGCTCCTGCCGGCCGATGCCATCGCGGAGGAGATCTGCGCCGCAATCGTAGACGACCTGGGCGCGGCCGCAAAGGGAAACGCGCTACTCTTCGTCAACGGTTTTGGCGCGACGCCGTCGATGGAACTCTATCTGATGTATAACAGCGCACGAAAGATGTTCGAGAAGCACGGTGTCACCATTGCCCGCTCGATGGTCGGCTCTTACGTGACATCGCTCGATATGGCCGGCGCTTCGATAACCCTCACCATTCTAGATGACCACGCAGCAAAACTTTGGGATGCGCCGGTGCATACGGCTGCTCTGAGGTGGGGCATGTAACTCAGGTGAAGCCAATCTGTTATCGGAAGTGGGGTGAGGCCGAAACGGTGGACCGTCGGCAGCCGGCCCGGCTCCTCGATGAGTAGGTAAAGGGCGGCCGCGCCTGCTGGTCGAGCGGCTGGTTCGGTCCAGTCGGGGCCGGCGACCTGCTTAAGCAGAATGGCTGTCTCTATCTCTACGCCTCGAAGCAGGCATTCGCCGCCGCATCCTCCGACATCGCCCTACGGACACGGCACGACATCCCGCAGGAATTCCTGTCCGCCAATCAGGTCGCGGCAGTCGAGCCGAACCTACCGCCATACGAGGGCGGTGGTGTGCTGTTCCCAAACGCAGTCAACCTGACTGATCCGGGCGAGATGATGAAGCGCTTAGCCAAAGCCGCGGCTGCGGCCGGTGTTCGCTTCATCGCGCCGCCAGGGCGAAACGCATCGAGCGTATCGACGGCGGCGTGCGTATCGGCGGCGACGCCTTCGACCTTGTCGCGAAAACGGTCGTCATTGCCGCCGGTGCGCATTCGAAGGCTTTGGCTGCGCAGGCGGGCGGCCACGTGCCGCTTGACACTGAGCGCGGCCATCATGTCGAGTTCGACATGGAGACGCCGCAGGTGTCGCGCCCGGTCTGTCCGACCGAGCGCGGGTTCTATCTCGTGCCAATAAGCGGGCGGCTGCGCGTCGCGGGAACCGTGGAGCTTGGCGGCCTGTCCGCTCCTGCCAATTCGCATAGGATCGCACTGCTCGAACGTGGGGCGCGCGACATCTTTCCTGACCTCGGCAAACCCGATCGCACCTGGCTCGGCTTCGCCTCTCGATGCCGGATTCTGTTCCGGTGATCCGTCCCTCGCGCCGCGGCAACGATGTCGTTCTTGGCGTTCGGCCACCGCCATCTCGGTTTGAGCTGGCGCCGGTGGCGGCTCGCATGGTTGGCGCAATCATCGCAGGTCGATGAAGTTCTACGGTGGCCTCATCTGAAACGAGGCGGAATGTTTCGCCAATTTGAACAGGCGTCAGTTTGCCGATTGCGACGTCGGTTTCTCTCCAAGTTGAATCCCGAAAAATTCGCTCACTCGGCGGGTTGTCGCATCAAATATCGCCTGAACCGATCGGAGACGCGGGCAAATGGCGTCGCCACGTCCACACCATGCCGGAGGTGGCTGTCTGCTTCGCGAACATGCCCGGCCGAAGGGCGGCTTTCGGAAAGGATCTTCAGGAGTTAGTACGCAGAACCATAGGCGGCGGTCGAAAATCCGCGGACGGGCCGTCCCGGGACTTTTGCACGGGTGCGTCATCGTCGACGATGCCGTTGCATCCTTGGCGGTTTTTCGCTCACCGGATTAGGGTTACATCATTGAGCGCTCGCCGGTACCGGCGACACCTCTGGAGCCCGCCAGAGATATCGATCTTGATGCTTCTATCAATCTTGATTCCAGCTCGCCCCTTTTTTCGTCCGAAATATCTATTGGTAGAACGAAGCATATCGTCGCCTCGATCAGGCCGTCGTGATTTGTGATTGGCGCCGCGAGACATTGGGTGAAGCTGTTTATCATGCCGACCGTCATGGCAAGCGGGCGGTTCTTGGAAGCATGGCATTCGGCGGCGAACGCTTCGATGTCGATAGGCGCACCATTAGGCATCGTGCGGTCTTCGTCCCCCAGAATCGATTTGATCTCCGCCAAGGACATGTGTGACAGCATCAGCCGACCGGAAGCGGTCCAAGGGATTGGAATCTGAGAGCCGATCTCCGAACTGATCCGCAGCGGCCGGGAACCGGGGCAAGCATGCACGATGACCTGTTTGCCGCGGAGGCGGATGCAGAGTTCGCTCGTCTCACCGGTTTCTTTCGCAAGCGCATCCACCATCTCCCTGCCGCGGGCCATGACGTCGTTGGCCCGAAGATAGCTCGCACCGTAAAGATGCATCAGTTTGCCGAAATAGACCTGACTGTCCTTACCCCTGAGTTCGAGCAGTCCTGCTTCGGCCAGAATGCTCACCAGGTCGTAGATGGTCGATTTGGGGGCATCCAGCGCAAGCGGCAGTTCGGCCAACCGGACAGGAGCGCCATTTTCCTGCAAATAGGAAAACAGCTTCAGGACTCGGTCGACCCCGCGTTCCCGCGGCCCCCGTGCAGTGCGGGTTTTGGAAACATGCTTCGCCACCAGTGCTCAATCCTTTGCTATCGCGGTTGCCAGCACATCCGCGCTGATGTATCGTCTTAAATATAAGAACATAGTCCAGTATATAAGACTATGCAAGACCACCCAGAGAATTGAACGACATCAACAATGTGGAGGCATCAATGACAGCAGGAACTGAACGCCGCGACATTCTGAAACTCGGACTTGGAGGAATGGCGCTTGGTGCGGCCGTCACCTCGGTCGTTTTGAACCCGAAAGCGGCAGCCGCACAGGCAGCGAGTGACAGCCTCTTGCGGACCGTGCTCGACCGGGGTCACCTCATCGTCGGCACTGGAAGCACGAATGCCCCATGGCATTTCGAGAACGACGCCGGCGAATTGGAAGGCATGGACATCACCATGGGCCGTATTCTCGCCCAGGCGCTGTTCGACGACCCGACCAAGATCGAATTCGTCAAACAAGATGCTCAGCAGCGCATTCCCAACATTGTCACAGGCAAGGTCGATATCACCTTGCAGTTCATGACGATCTCAGGCGTGCGCGCGCAACTCATCAATTTCACCCGGCCCTACTATGTCGAAGGCGTCGCGCTGATGACCAAGCCGGATGCGGCGGCGAAGACCTATGACGAACTGAAGGCGAAAGGCAGCGACGCCCGGGTGGCCATCCTGCAGAATGTCGACGCCGAGACGACGGTGCATAAGGCGTTGCCCGAGGCGCAAGTGATGCAGATCGATACCCAAGCCAATGTGTTTCAAGCGCTCGATTCGAACCGTGCGGACGCCTCGGCGGTCGACCTTTCCAACGTGCGCTGGCTGGTCTCGAGGAACCCGGACCGGTATTTCGACGCAGGCAAGCAGTGGAACAGCATGCTCTATGGCGGTGGCGTCCGACAGGGCGACTTGGACTGGCTGCAATTCGTCAACACCGCCTTCAGCATCGCCATGTTCGGCCACCAGAACGAACTCTACGATAAGGCCTTCAAGGATTACTTCGGCGTCCAGCCACCGGAGCGCAAGCCAGGCTTCCCGAGTATCTGATCGCGACCGCCCGGCCACCACAATGGCCGGGCGCACTTCCTGCCGATGCGACAGTCCAGCGAAGCTTGAATGAATTATCACCTCAATTTCAATCTCATCTGGAGGCATTTCGACAAACTGTGGCAGGGGCTGATCCTCAGCCTGGAACTGGCCGTGCTGTCGATCCTGATCGGCGCGATCATCGGGCTCGTACTGGCTATCTGGTATGTCTCCGCCGGCAGGGTCGTGCGGGGAGTAATTTCGGCCTATGTCGAATTTATCCGCAACGTGCCGCTGATCCTCCTGGTCTATATCGTCTTCTACGGAATCCCCACGGTCGTCGACTTTGCCTACAGCGCGACGGTGTCGTTCGTGGGAACGCTGTCGCTTTATGCGGGCGCCTATCTCGTCGAGGTGTTCCGCTCCGGGCTTGAGGCAGTGCCGCGCGGGCAGATCGACGCAGGCAAGGCGATCGGGCTGACGCCCTTGCAGCGCCTGCTCCACGTGCGCCTGCCGACCATGGCGCGAATAACCCTTCCCGCTCTGTCGAACACGTTCATCTCACTGTTCAAGGACACCTCCGTGGCCTCCGTCATCTCGGTGCCTGAGCTGACCTACGGCGCGCAATGGATCAACTTCAACACTTTCCGGATCGTCGAGGTCTATATCGTCACGACCGTCATGTACCTGGTCACCGGCTATGGGATCCTGTTCGGACTGCGGCTGATGGAACGTCGCTTCAGGGCGGAGCGCTAGCCAATGGCGGCGGTTCTCTATGCCCTTCCGTTTCTTTTGCAGGGGCTCCTGATCACCCTTTGGGTCTCCGCCCTCGTCGTGGTGTTCTCGCTGGTCATCGGCGTGATCCTTGGGGTGGGGCTGGTCTATGGCCCGCGTCCGGTTCAATGGCTCGTCCGGCTTTTCAGCGACTGCATCCGCGGCATTCCGATTCTCGTGCTGATATTCGTCGTCTATTACGGCTCCCCGCCGTTGGGCATCGCTATCGACTCGTTCTGGGCCGGCGTGGTCGCCCTGACACTGTTCAAGGCGGCCCAGGTGATCGAATATGCGCGAGGCGCGATTTCGTCGATCCCAAAGGGACAGATGGAGGCCGGCAAGGCGATCGGCCTGACCTTCCTCCAGCGCCTGCAATCCGTCATCTTCCCACAGGCCATACGGCGCTTCCTTCCGCCGTGGATCAACGGCGTGACCGATGCGGTCAAGGGAAGCGCGCTGATCTCGCTGCTGGGCGTCGTCGATCTCATGCAGTCGATCAACGAGGTGATCGGGCGGACCTACGAGGCGATGCCACTCTATCTGCTCGGTGCCGTCATCTATTTCGTGATCAACTATTCGCTGTCGCTGACCAGCCGGTACGTGGAACGGCGCTACGCATACATTCGGGACTGAGACCATGGACGCAAACGAACGGCCGCTGCTCAAGATCGAGGGCCTGCAGAAGTCATTCGGACAGATCGACGTCCTCAAAGGTATCAGCATGACCGTGCGCAAGGGAGAAGTGGTCTCGATCATCGGACCTTCGGGCAGCGGCAAGACGACGCTGCTGCGCTGCGTGAACTTCCTCGAAACCTACGAGCACGGCTCGATCCAGATCGCCGGCCAGGAAGTCGGGTTCCGCGACAGCAGCAACCGCCAGCGGCGCGGCGAAACCGACCTCGCCCGCATGCGCGCCGAAACCGGTATGGTGTTCCAGAGCTTCAATCTGTTTCCGCACCTCACTGCGGCCCAGAACGTAATGCTGGGACTGGTCAAGGTGCGCAAGAAATCGAAACAGGAGGCCCGTGAAATCGCCGAGCACTGGCTCACGCGGGTTGGCCTCGACCACCGCATCGACAATCTGCCGTCGGAACTTTCGGGAGGCCAGCAACAGCGGGTCGGGATCGCCAGAGCCGTCGCCATGGAGCCGAAGATCCTGCTGCTCGACGAGATCACCTCGGCGCTCGATCCAGAACTGGTCAACGAGGTTCTCGATGTCGTGAGGCAACTGACCGAGGAAGGCATGACCATGCTCATGGTGACCCATGAGATCGCGTTCGCCCGCGACGCCAGCAACCGCATCGTCTTCATGGACGACGGCAAGGTCTCTGCCGAGGGTCCGCCCAAGGAACTGATGGCGCAGGCGGGGTCCAACGAGCGGCTGGACGCCTTTCTGTCGCGTTTCAGAACCAGCCATCTGCATTGAGAAACTCAGGGCCACCATGTCATCCCATGACCAGATCGCCGCGCTCCACTTCGAGCTTCCGCCGGTTCCGGCGCCGATCGGCACCTTCCGCAACGTCCTGCAGGTTGGCAATATACTCTATGTCTCGGGGCAGGGCCCGCTCGATCGCAACGGCGTCCTCTACAAGGGGAAGGTCGGCCGCGACGTCAGCGTCGAAGCGGCCTACGAGCATGCGAGACTCACCGGGTTGAACATCTTGTCGGTCCTGTCCGCGCATCTCGGCGACCTCGCCCGGGTGAAGCAGTTCGTGAAGCTCCAGGGTTTCGTCAACGCCACCGACGACTTCGCCGACCATCCCCGCGTCATCAATGGCTGCTCGGACCTCTTGGTCGAGGTGTTCGGGGGAAGGGGCATACATGCGCGCACGTCGATCGGCGTCGCCTCGCTGCCCAACAACATCACCGTCGAGATCGAGGCCATCGTCGAAATTTTCTCCGAAGGAAAAAGTCATGGATAACGGTTCAGATCTCACCGAAGCCAAGCGCAACCAGACGAAACGCGAACGTCTGGGCCTGCGGCCGATCATCAATGTGTCCACCACCATGACAGCGCCGGGCGGCTCGATCATGGTCCCCGAGGCCATTTTGGCAATGGCCGTAGCAGAGCGGTCGGGACCGGCCGCGCTGAATTCCGGCGGCGCGTAAATCGGATCTGGCAGTTGGCGCCTATAATACCTGCAAGAATCGGCGCTCCTGACCTCCTGACCGGCCCAGACCGGGCATTCCCCGTTGCGAGAGGGCATTTTGTGTGCCGATGTTCACCGGGGTGTGAACTCGCTTCTTCGGCCGCCTTCTGTCGGTGAAACAGTCTTATTCCAGAGCGTTTGGTCACCAATGAATCTAATTTTCGTCGAAACCTTCGTCTGGGTAGCGCGGCTCGGCAGTTTTCGCGCCGCGGCCGATCGTTTGAATGCCACCCAAGCTGCGGTATCGAACCGCATCGCGACGCTCGAGGCGGAAATGGGGTGCGAATTGTTCGAGCGCATTCCCGGTGGCGTGCGTCTGTCGACGATAGGGCAGCGTGCCTTGCAACCGGCGGAGGAACTGCTGCGCGCCGCTGCAAGTTTCAAGGTATCCATTGGCAATCCAGAGCAACTCAAGACTACAGTCCGGATAGGCACGATTGACTCCGTCGTGCATGCCTGGCTGCCGCGGTTCATCGAGATGGTGAAAGTGCGGTTTCCATCCCTCGCGCTCGATCTCAACGTCGACACGTCGCTAGGGATCGGGGCGGAACTCGCCGAGCGAAAACTGGATCTCGCTCTTCTCATGGGGCCGGTTCTGCGACCGGGCTTGAAGAATATCGATCTCGCCAGCATGAATTGCGTATGGGTCGCAGCGCCGAAATTCGGTCTCGGCGGCAAGCAGCTCGGCCTCGAGGATTTGCAGGCACATCCCGTCCTGACATTTTCGCGCAACAGCATTCCGCATATCTGGCTGTTGCGGCAGTTCGAGGAACTCGGTATCTCGCCACCGGTTATTTCCAACTCGAATTCGCTGTCAGCCATGTTGAGGCTCGCCTGCGACGGCGTTGGCGTGGCGCTGTTGCCCACACCCATGGTGGCGACAACGGTCGACGCCGGTATTCTCGAAATCATTTCGATCGTACCGGAGTTTCCACCGCTGAAACTACACGCGGTTTATGCGGACGACCCTGAAAATATCATCCCGTCGATCTTGTCGGTGATCGCCCGGGAAGCGTCGCTGCAGATCCCCAACACGCCACCCGACTAAAGCAACACAAGATTTTTCTATCACTCACGATAGTTCTTTGTCGTTTGCCAAAACACACCCTGCGACCTGAGATTTCGCCAACTCAGACGCGGAGGATGTCGATGAAAGTCAGTCTCATTCAAATGAACTCGGATGCGGACAAGGCCAAAAACCTTGACGAAGCCGAACGGCTGGTGCGCGAAGTGGTCGCGGCGGAAAAAGCTGACCTTGTCGTGTTGCCGGAATATTTTGCCTTCCTGGGTGAGGGGCGTGATGCCGTCCATGGCAGTGGCGAGGCTTTTCCTGACGGCCCGGTCTACAAACGCATGGCTGCGCTCGCAAAGGAACTAGGCGTCACGCTCCACGCCGGTTCGATGGTGGAGAAGTCCGGCAACAATCATTTCAACACCTCGATTGTCTTCGGTCCGGATGGCCAAGAGATAGCAAAATACCGCAAGATCCATCTGTTCGACGTAGACGCTCCAGGCGGCATTTCCTACCGCGAGTCGGACACGATCAGCCGCGGCGAGGACGTCGTGACGTACAAGGTTGGTGACACGACCGTGGGCTGTGCAATCTGCTACGACATCCGGTTTCCCGAGCTGTTCCGCGCGCTTCGCGACAGAGGGGCAGAAGTGATCGTGCTGCCGGCCGCTTTCACGCTGATGACCGGCAAGGACCACTGGGAAGTGCTGTCCCGCGCCAGGGCAATCGAGACGCAGACCTATTTCGTCGCCGTCGGTCAGACCGGGGCTCACGCTGACGGCCAGAAATGGTGCTGGGGCCACTCGATGGTGATCGATCCGTGGGGCCACATGATCGCGCAGTGTTCTGATGGCGTTGGGACCACATCCGCCAGCCTGGACTTGGCGCGCATCGACAAAGTGCGTCGCGACGTCCCGGTCGCTCAGCACCATGTGATGTAAGGATTGCTTTTGTATGTTTGTCGTCAACAAAATGCCTGAGCAGATCGTTCCATCGCTGATCAAGAAGATGGAGCAGGTCGAGACCGCAACGGCGGGCCATTTCCTGCATTCCGGGTTTATGGATCGCGAACTGCGTGCCGTACTGCCGGAAAAGCGCATCGCCGGCACCGCGGTCACCGTTCGTTTGCCGCATGCTGATTCCACAATCCTGCATTATCTCACCAAGCTGGTGCGGCCGGGCGATTTCATCGTGGTTGACCGCTGTGGGGACGACAAGCACGCCTGCTGGGGTGGCGTCGTCACGCATTCCATGAAGCTCGGCGGCATTGTAGGCGCGGTGATCGATGGACCGGCTACGGACTTTTCCGAGATCCGGCGCGTCGACCTGCCAATGTGGTGCCGGGGCCCTTCGCCGATCACAACGAAGATTCTCGGGCTCGAGGGCGCAATCAACGTGGCGGTCAGCGTCGGCGGCCAGACCGTTAATCCCGGCGATGCGATCATCGCGGACGAGAGCGGCGTCCTCGTTCTTGCGCCCGACCGGGCTGAGTGGGCGACCGATAAGGCCATCGAGATGCAGAAGAACGAACTGGTGCTGCTGAAACGCCTGCGCGAGGGCGAAAAACTGCCCGATATATCCGGAGCAACGAAGATCGTGGAGGCTTCGGTCGCTGTATGAGGCGATCGAATGTGGGGCAATCGACAACGAGAATTTACGCTACCAACGGGAGGAACTTATGACTGGATTGAAACGCGCGGCAGGCATCAGCCTGACCGCACTGTCCCTGTCGCTCACGGCGAGCGCCGCGATGGCCGACAACATCGTATTATCCGCCTATTCGGGCATCTTCCAGGAGAACTATCTCGCTGCAGTCGTGGAGCCTTTCATGAAGGCCAACCCCGACATCACCGTTGAGTTCTACGGCATGCCGAACTCGGCGCAGATGTTGGGCACCCTGCGCGCCCAAAAGAGCGCACCTCAGATCGACGTGATGATTATGGACGTTTCGGTCGCCAAGGCGGCGACCGACGAAGGGCTGTTCGATCCGATCGACGAAACCGTGAGCCAGCACGTCGCCGACCTTTATCCGCAGGCTAAAGTGGAAGGCGTCAACGCAGTCGGCGTTACCTTCGACAATCTGGTGCTCCTCTACAACACCGATAAGATCAAGGATCAGCCGTCCTCCTGGAAGGCGCTGTGGGACAAGCAATATGCCGGCCAGGTCTCGATTCCGGCTGTTCCCGACATCCAGGGCACGACCCTTACCATCATCAGCGACAAAATGGCTGGTGGCACCAATTACAGGGAGAGCGTCGAAGCCGGCATGAAGCTGCTGGAGGAGCTGGCACCGAACGTCCAGACCTGGGAGCCACGGCCCGACGTCTACCAGCCGATCTCGAGCGGCACGGCCGCCATCGGCATAGGCTGGAACGCTCGCGCGCAAGTCTATTCCGACTTGTCCAACGGGAAGCTCGGCGTCGTTCTTCCGGAGGAAGGCAGCGGGTTTCAGATCAATGTGATCGGTCTCGTCAACGGCGCCCCGGCAAGCGAAAGCGCAAAGAAATTCATCGACTACGCCCTCAGTCCCGAGGCGCAAGCGGCGTTCACCGAGAAGATGTTCTATGCGCCAACCAATTCCAAGGCCGCGCCATCGATCTCCGAAGCCGCGATCAAGCGCACGGCAGCCGGCGCAATGGACAGGATGATCGAAATCAACTGGCTGGAAGTCGCGAAGATCCGCGACGCGATTACTGAGCAATGGCGCCGCCGCGTCATCCCGCTCAGCCGCTGATACCGACCGGCAGGGTCAATTATGCCTGTCTCGCAATCCGCGGAGGAACATCTCAAGCTTGATGGCATCAGCGTCAGCTTTGGCGCCGTCAACGTTATTCCCTCGCTGGACCTGTCCGTGTGCAAAGGCGAGATGGTCGCCCTTCTCGGCCCCTCGGGCTGCGGAAAGACGACCACGCTCCGGATGATTGCGGGGCTGATCTCGCCGTCGAGCGGACGGATATTGGTGGGGGGCCGCAACATCACGCGGCTACCCATCCACGACCGGGACATGGGCATGGTGTTCCAGAGCTATGCCCTGTTCCCCCACATGGATGTGCTGCGCAACGTCCAGTTCGGCCTGCAAATGCGCAACGTGTCCAAGCAGGACATCGAGCAGCGATCGAAAGAAGCACTCGAACTGGTGCAACTCGGGCAGCTTGCACAGCGAAAGCCGAAGGAACTTTCCGGCGGCCAACAACAGCGTGTCGCGCTGGCGCGAGCTCTCGTGATTCAACCGTCCATTCTGCTCCTGGACGAGCCGCTGTCCAACCTAGACGCCAAGCTGCGCGATGAAATGCGACTGCAAATCCGCGCCCTGCAGCAGCAGAGCGGCATCACCGCGGTCTTCGTCACGCACGATCAGGTGGAGGCGCTATCGATGTGCGATCGCGTTGTCGTCATGCGCAACGGCCGGATCGAACAGTTCGGCACGCCGACGGAAATCTACGAACGTCCTGCCACTGCCTTTGTAGCCAATTTCGTCGGCCGGACAAATAGGTTGAAAGGCACGGTCGGCTCCGATGGCCGTCTGTCGGCGGCGGGCCAGCCTCTGCGCGCAACCGCCAAGCTGTTGCCTGGCCCGGTCGATGTCCTGGTCCGTCCCCACCGCATTGCACTGAAACCGTCAAATGGCCTAGCGGCTGCGGGAGACGGCAATGTGGTCGAAGGCACAATGTCGGGCATTATCTTCATCGGCGATCTTGTGCAGTATATCGTGCGCGCTGGCGGTGCGGAAATCGTGGTGGAGGAAGCGACGCGGCGCGAGCGCCCATCACTTGGCGTCGGCGACAAGGTTCAGCTCACCTGGTCGCCCGACGACACGTTGGTTTATCCGGATGACGACAAGTGACAGTCCCGGCCGTTGTTCCATCCCGCACGATGCGCAGCGGCGAACTCGCCGTCCTACTGCTCTTGCCTATCGCGATGATCAATACGATCGGCTTTATCCTGCCCGTCCTCAACCTCGCGCGCCTTTCCTTTAACAAGGTAAGCCTCGGCGGCGGTATCGAGAACGTCTTCACCTGGGAAAATTGGTTCGGGCTGTTGACCGACAGCTTCTATCTCGAACTTGTCTTCAACTCCGTCTGGATCAGCCTGGCGATCACACTCACGACCCTGGTTGTCTCCTATCCGATCGCGCTGTATCTGCACCGCTCCTCAGGGCCATGGCGGACCTTCCTCACCGTACTTGTCATCTCGCCGCTGCTGACTTCGGCGGTGGTGCGCACTTATGGCTGGATCGCAATTCTGATCGATGACGGGCCGGTGGTCAGCGCCATTCGAGCGCTGGGTCTGCCGGTGCCAAGCTTGATGTTCAACATAAAGGGGGTCTTCATCGGCCTGACCGAAATCCTGATGCCCTACATGATCCTGGCGCTGATGGCGGGTTTTGGACGCCTCGACCCGCGCGTCGAGGAAGCCGCCCGGACGCTGGGTGCCACGCCGGCGCGCACGTTCAGCAAGGTCATCCTGCCGCTGACACTCCCAGGTATAGCGCTGGGCTGCCTGCTGTGCTTCGTGCTCGCGGTGTCATCCTTCATTACACCCAAGCTGATGGGCGGGGGTCGCGTCTTTCTGCTCGCTACGGAAATCTACGACCAGGCGATCGTGACGCTAAACTGGCCCCTGGCCTCGACGCTGTCGATTCTGGTGCTGATCGTGTTCGGCGCGGCGTTGTGGGCCTATTCAGTCGTCCTGCGGCGTCTGGACTAGGGAGGAGCGTGATGGAAATCCACAAAACCTCATGGCCGATGCGGGTTCTCGTCTTCGCACTGTTCCTCTATCTCCTGGCGCCGGTGATCCTCGTGTTCCCCATTTCGTTCTCGGGCGACCAGGTGCTGCGTTTCCCGCCGACCTTCTGGTCGACACGCTGGTATGCCGCGCTGTTCCAGAACACTAAGATGCTGAACGCATTCTGGACAAGCGTTGTCCTGGCGGCAGTGGTGACTGCGTTGTCGATTGCCATTGCCGTGCCGGCGGCATGGGCGATGACGCGGCTGAAATTTGCCGGCAAGGACGTGCTGTTCAATCTGTTCACCGCGCCCCTGTTGCTTCCGACGATCGTGCTCGGCCTGGCCATCCTGATCGTGTTTGCCTCTTTCGGTCTGCTGGCGACGATGCAGGGCCTGGTGTTTGCCCATCTGGTTGTAACGCTGCCCTATGCACTGCGTGTTCTGGCGGTCGCGCTGAGTACTCAGGACCAAGCCTGCGAGGAGGCCGCCCGGACCTTGGGCGCAAAGCCGTTGACGGTGTTTTTTCGGGTCACCTTGCCGATGTTGATGCCCGGCATCGTTGCCGCAGCGGCCTTGTGTTTCCTGGTCTCGTTCGACGAAGTTGTGATCACGCTGTTCCTTACCGGCCCACGCATCAGCACCTTGCCGGTCGAACTATACAACTACGTCTACAACCAGGCCGACCCGCTGGTGGCAGCAGCCTCCGTCCTGATGATACTGCTCACGCTTGGTATCATCATGATCGTCGAGCGGGCGATGGGGCTCGGCAAAACGTTTGTCAAATAGGGTGTGGTCGCCGCTGGAACCTTTTGGTCTGCAATGCCAGTAAACCCGCGAGACGGCTGCTACCCAAGCGAAAGAACAGGTTCGGTGAACCGAAGGTCCATTTTTGAACAGCGCAATCAACGTCTGGCAAGGTAGAGGCGGCGCGCATCAGTATTCAGCATGGCGACGAGAGCGTCCGCAGGAATTACAGGTGTGCGCCTTTGTCTCTGAATTCCACCTTCCAGCGGCCATTCCACGTGCACTACCAATCGTGGTGATTGACGTGTTTCGTTTGGTATGGGTCGTCTACCGCGGCATTTTCATCACGATTTTGCCGAATGGCCCGCGGGCCAGATGATCCAGCGCGGCCGGCAAGTCGGCAAATGCGTACTCCGCATCGACTACAGGCTTGAAACCGGTCTGATCGATCGCGCGGACGAAATCCTCAAGTGACTTGCGGTGGCCGACCTGAATGCCTTCAACGGTCAGGTGCTTGAGCGCCAACGGGGCGAAATGGCCTGAAATCTCGAAGCCTTCGAGCACGCCGATGAGCGAGACGCGCCCGAAGACGGCCGCCGCCTGCAGGGCGCGTCCCAAATGTGCACCGCCGACGATTTCGAGGATGTGATCTGCGCCGCGGTCTCCCGTCAGGCGGTAGATCGCCTCCACCCAGTCTTCCTTTTTGCGGTTGATCCCATGCCTTGCTCCCAGCGCCTTTGCGCGCTCGAGCTTGTCGTCGTCGCCCGAGACCACGATCACATCCGCGCCGTGAGCAGCCGCGATCTGGAGGCCGAACAGCGCAACCCCGCCGGTGCCCTGCACCACCACTGTCTGGCCGGCATGAAGGCGCCCGCGCTCGACCAGCGCGGTCCAGGCCGTGAGGCCGGCGCAGGGCAGCGTGCTTGCCTCGATATCATCCAGGCCTTCGGGCGCCTTCACCGCCCAATCCTGATCAAGCACGATATACTCGGACAGCACACCCTGCATGGCGCCGCCCAGCGTGCGGTAGTTCGGCTCACGCGCTGTGCCGAAGCCGGGACCGTCGATCCAGCCGGGAATGAAGGTCGAGATCACCCGCTCCCCCGGCTTGAAACGCGTTACGGCAGTCCCTGCCGCAATCACCACGCCCGCCGCGTCGGAGGCCGGCACGAACGGGTCCGCCTTGGCGGCAAAGCCCAGGCCGTCCTCGATGAGGAGGAGATCGCGATAATTCAGCGAAACGGCGGCAACTTTCACCAGGATCTCGTGTTCGGCGGGCGTCGGCACCGCGGCCGAAACCAACCCGAGATTGGCGCGGCCGACATCCTTCAGCGTCCACTGCTTCATCGTATCCGTCCTGACATGCTGGTTCATCGATTTTGCTCCTGTTGAACGTTGACCGACAATCTATTCGCTCCATTGGAGTTGCAGTGCGGATGATTTCTCCTCTAAATGTATCCATTCATTCTACAAAGGTGCGCATGACGGACCGGCTGAGCGGCATTCGCGAATTCGTCACGGTCGTGGAGGCGGGCAGCTTCGCCGCCGCGGCCGCGCGGCTGAACCTGTCCCGTTCGGCCGTCGGCAAGGCGGTGGCGCGGCTGGAGGGGCGGCTTGGCGTGCGCCTGTGTCACCGCACGACACGGGTGCTCAGCCTGACGGAGGACGGGCTTGCCTTCTACGAGCGCTGCACACGCGCCCTGCGGGAGCTGGAGGAGGCGGAGCAGGCGCTGGAAAGCGGACGCGCGGAGCCGACGGGGAAGGTGCGCGTCACGGTTCCGGTCGTGTTTGGCCGGCATTGCGTGGCGCCCATCCTCTACGATGTGGCACGCGAGCATCGTGGGCTCGTGCTGGAAATCGCCTTCACCGACCGGCCAGTGGACATTATCGAGGAAGGCTATGACCTGGCGGTGCGCAATGGCACGTTGCCCAAGGATCCCGGCCTGATGACCCGCACGCTCGCCCGCCAGAGCATGTCGGTCTGCGCGTCTCCGGCCTATCTCGAAAGGCACGGCCGGCCTTCTACGTTGGCCGACCTGTCATCCCACCAGGCGATCGACTATGCAAATCCGCGCTACACCAGGACTTGGCTGTTCCCCGACGGGCAAGGCAACAATGTCGAGATCATTATGAAGGGCCGCTTGCGGCTCGACGACCTCGAGGCCATCGGTGATGCCGCCGCGGCCGGTCTGGGGCTTGCGTGGCTGCCCCACTGGCTGGTCCGCTCGCGCATCGCCAAGGGCGAGCTTATCCGCCTCTTCGACGATCTGCCCGCAACCGAATTCAACAGTTCAGCACTTTGGCCGCGCACACCCTTCCTGCCCTCGCGCGTACGCGTCCTCATCGACAGGCTGGCGGCGCGGATGCCTGCAATGATGGGGTGAGCTCCGCGATCTTCCAATCGCGGAGTCACCTCAGTCGCCGCCAGCAATCGTAGCTTTCGTCGTTCACTATCCGTGCTCGAGCTTCCGTCGTTCACTATCCGTGCTCGAAAAGTCGTATAAGAGGCAGTGTGGAACGCGTTTAGCGTTCGTCTACGCAGTTCCTCTGCCTGCTTGGTCCCGGTGAATGTCCAGACCACGCGACGTCGCGACTTTGCCAAGCTGGAAGACCTCTGTCGCCTGGCCGCGCCCGCGCAACTTGTGCTTGCCCGCCGGGATCGTTTCGAACTTTTCGTCGAGCCGAAAAGCAGTCACGCCGGATCCCCAAGCCTGGGGCAGGGCGATCCCGGTCCTGTCGCGCTCGGCATTCTCGGTTCGGCCCAACTCTAGACTGGCGCTGACGCGCTACCCTTCCTGTGATAGCCGTCGTTCAGACCAACCGTCCAACACCCGCTCCACTTAAGCCACCGCGCCAGCAATCTTGTTTCCAGCAACACAATGGACCTGATGCCCCATACTGGATCTGAGTGGCTATTGAATTCAGCACAAACGGCGAAAGACCAGAACCCTTGATACGCACATTGAATCTCCTGCACTACGCGGCCTTTCGGGCGATCATGCTGACCGGCACGGTGAGCGGCGCGGCGGAGCTTCTAGGGCGCAGCCAGCCGGCGGTCAGCCGGCTTCTCGACAAGCTTGAATACGAACTCGGCGTTTCGCTTTTCGAGCGGCGCAGAGGCCAGGTCACGCCGACGCCTATTGCCCATCTTCTGCTCGATGAAATCGAACGGGCCTATGTCTCGCTGGAGGCGCTGAGCAGCTTCGCCTCGCGGCTGGCAAGCGGGGAAGGCGGCGAGATCAGCCTCGCCGTGATGCCGGCGTTGGGCATCAATTTCGTGCCACGCCTGCTGGCGGAGTTCAGGAAGGATTGGCCGAAGACCAAGGTCGTCCTGAATGTCCGCATGTCGGTCAAAATCGAGGAATGGGCTGCCGCGCAGCAGATCGATTTCGGCCTTGCGGAGACGCCTTTCAGGCGATCCGGATTCCGCACCGAGATCTTCAGCGACGCGCCCTATATCGCGGCCGTGCCGTGCGACCACTCGCTTGCCGACCGTTCCCGCCTCGTCCCGGCCGATCTGCGCGAGGGACCGTTCATTTCTTGGACGTCCTTTGTTTCGGCGCGACATCTGCTCGACCAGGCCCTGCAGTCGAGCAGCGTCACAGTGGATGCGGCCTATGAGACGACCTTCTCGGTCTCGGCATATGAGATGGTCAAGCAGGGCATCGGCGTAGCGATCATCGATCCTTACACGGCGGTGGAGCAATTGGACAACAGGGTGAAGCTCATTCCCTTCTCACCAAAGATACCGTTCAATGTCGCGCTGCTGCGGCCGGAGTCGCGGGCGGCCAATCCTGCCGCGGACGCCTTGCTGGAACTGATGGCGAAAAGACGCGATCGGCTTTTGGCACAATTGCCGCTCTAGTTCAGTATGCATTTCATGCATATCGCTCGCTAAAGATTCTATTTTGAACATTGCCCTTTCATCTATTTATTGGCGCGATCGATCATGCAGGGAACGGGCCGCCAATGCCGCCGAAACTTACCGAGATGCAAGGCACAGATTACGACGTCGTCGTGATCGGTGCTGGCATCAACGGTGCAAGTGCGGCGCGCGAACTGGCGTCGGCGGGTTACAGCGTCCTGTTGGTGGACAAGAGCGATTTCGCCGCGGGGGCCTCGAGCCGCTCCTCGCGCATCCTGCATTGCGGCCTTCGCTATTTCGAAACGCCTAGTCCCGTCCGCACCTTCGCCTTTCACCCGTTGCGCCTTGCCGGGGCGATGCGCATGGCGCGCGCGGGCATGGAGGCCAGGGCGGAACTCGTGGCTCTGGCGCCGGAAAGATGCAAACCTTTCACCATGTGTTTTCCTGTCTATCCGGGCAGCCCGGTCCGGAGTTGGCATCTCGATCTCGGTTTCCGCATCCTTCGAGGTCTCGGGCCGCAGGAGCCACCGCTCGCCTATCGCAGACTGACGAGGAATTTCGGGGAACACCTGCCGTTCGCGAGCCATCTGCGCGACAGGGAGCGGCTCCGGTCAATTGCCACCTATCGCGAATACATCATGGACTGGCCGGACCGGCTGTGCGTGGACGCCGCCTTGGACGCGGAGGAGAACGGAGCCGAAATACGCCTGTTCTGCGAGGCGGTGATCGTCCGGAGGCAGGAGAGCGGCTGGCTAATCGAACTCAAAGACCACGACAACGGCGAAACGGCTGAGATACGTGCCGCGATCGTGCTGAACATGGCCGGGACCTGGATAGACAAGGTGAATGCCGTCACCGCGACCGGCAACGCCGCCCCGCGGCTCATCCGGGGGACCAAGGGCGCCCACATCGCAGTACGGCTGCCCGATTCCTATCGCGGCTACGGCATAACCACGATCAACCGCAGCGGCATGCCGTTCTACTGTCTCCCGTCCCATGACGACTGCTTCTATTTCGGGCCGACCGAGACACCCTTCGACGGCGATGCCGCCGACGTCGCGGCAACTGGCGACGACATCGATTTCCTGCTCGGCGAAGCCAACTACATGCTTCCCGGACTAGGACTGACCCGCCGCCATGTCGAGTTCACCTGGGCCGGCGTGCGGCCGCTCACCTTCGATGCACAGCAACCCATGGGCCGGCGCACGCGCGAAATTCATGATCTCGCCGGCGCCGGGAAGCCGGGCATCTTTGCCATGACGGCGGGTCCGGTCATGACCCATCTGAGCGCCGGGCGCGAGATGCGAAAGATCGTCGAGAAGCTTCTGGGGCCCAAACGCAGAGCGGCTGGAAGACGCAGCCCAGCCACACACTACCGCAGCGTGGAATTCGGCATTTCCAAGCCGCTTGCCGAGGGCAGACGCGCCGCCTTCCGCAGAGCGGTGTCAGCGGAGCGTGCCCGAGACCTGAAGGGCATTCTCTACACCAGGACAGGGCTGGCCTGGCGTCAGCACCTGGATCGCCGGGAAGTGGAGGAAGCGGCAAGCTCCGTCGCCGATCTAGCCGGCTGGTCGCCGGAGAGAACCGCTGGGGAAGTGGAAAAATTCATCCGATACCAGAAGGCGGTATTCCGCACCGCATCGGACCCGGTTCAATCAACAGAAACGACATCAACAATGGGAGATGTTCAAGCATGAAACGCAATTCCGCATTGAAAAGCATTGCCGCCCTTGCCGTCACTTTGACCGCAAGCGCGGTCCTTTCCGCCAGCAGCGCGCAGGCAGCCGACGCGTATCTCAAACAGATCCTGGACCGAGGCGTTGTGCGTGTCGGTGTGCAGGGAGCTTTCAAGCCCTGGTCTTTCCCCGCGCCGGACGGTTCCATGCAGGGTATCGAGGTTGATCTCGCCCAGTCGGTCGCCGATGCGCTCGGCGTTGAGCTCGAGCCGGTCATGATCACGTCGGCCAATCGCATGCAGTTCCTGCAGCAGGGTAAAATTGATCTGATTATTGGCGGCATGTACGACACAGCCGAGCGGCGCAAGGTTATCGGAATAATCGAACCAGCGTACTGGAGCTCCGGTCCGACGCTGCTTGCGAAGGAAGACGTCATCAATGATTGGAAAGACATCGCCGGCAAACCAGTCTGCGGCAAGCAGGGCAATTACTACAACAAGCAGGTCGAGACCGAGTACGACGCGACCATTATTTCCTTCACCGGAAACACTGAGGCCAAGCAGGCGTTAAGGGACGGAAAATGTATCGCGTGGCTCTATGACGATGCGCCTATCATGGCCGATCTCGCATCCGGCGAATGGGAAGGCTACGAAATGGCAGTCCCCGTCCTTTACGACAATCCGTGGGCCGCGGCAGTGCCGCTGCCGGAGGTTGACAAGGCCTGGGGTGTGTTCATGTCGGGCATGGCCTATCGCTGGCAGGCTTCCGGGACATTGGTCGAGCTCGAGAAAAAGTGGAAGGTCAAGCCGTCGGACTGGATCGCCGCGCAGCATGAAAAGGCGCAGTGGGACACCAGCTACCTGCAAGGCGGCAACTGAGCCGATGCGCGACGGGATGTCGATCCGTGACCGGTCGGCGGAGCTGAAATGTTCCAGTTGATCGCGCCATTCTTCCAGGATCTCTACGAGCGCACGGGCCTGAATTTCATCGTCTTCTACGACAGTTATGAATACGAGCGGTTCCTGTCCGGCGTCAGCGTATCGCTGCAACTGATATTCTGGTCGATTGTCGTGTCGCTGGTGATCGGCGTGGTGGGGGCCTGGGCGCAGAACGCCCGGTCTCCCATCCTGCGCGGACTGATGGACGTCTATATCCAGGCATTCCGCAACACGCCGCCGATGGTCCAGCTCCTGTTCTTCTATTTCGCTCTCGGCACCTTCACACCGCAGGTCGACATGGGAGGCTATTACCAGCCGCTGATCTCTTCGTTCATGTGGGCGGTCATTTCGCTCGGCATTTTCGGCGGCGCCTTCAATGTTGAGATCTTCCGCGCCGGCCTCGAAGCCGTGCCGGAATCGACGAAGGAGGCCGCAGAGAGCCTGTGCATGAGCAAATGGCAGACATACTTATACGTCACTTTGCCGCTGGCATTCCGCATCAGCCTGCCGGCGCTCACCAACAATCTTGTCAGCTTGGCCAAGACCACCTCGCTCGCCTACGTCATCGCTGTCCCGGAGATGACCTCCACGTTGAACCAGGTCTGGTCTGCTAACGTGAACGTGCCGGAGATGATGCTGCTTCTGTTCCTCTTTTACGTGCTCGTCGTGTCGCTTCTGGCCAGCGCGCTCCACTTCATCGAGCGCAGGCTTGCCCTGCCGGGATACGGGCAATGAGCGGCGACGCTTTCCGTCTAGACGCCCGTCGCTTCGGCCAAGGCAGCTTCTGCTCGCGCATCCATTGGCGGCATGGCCTCTGGCTCGGCCTGGCCTTTTTCGGCTCACTTGCCTTCGCCTATGCGCAATCGGAACCCGAACAGCAGGTCCCATCGGCCATCGCCACGCTGATCCTATGGCTGCCCTTCATCCTCAAGGGCTTCGGGCTCAATCTCCTGATGAGCTTCATCGCCATGGCCGCCGCGACCGTTCTTGGGATCGGATTGGGGCTGCTGCAGGTCAGCCGTTCGCCCCTGTTGCGAGCGCCCGCGTGGTTCGTGACGCATCTGTTCCGCAACTCACCATGGCTGGTGATCCTGTTCATGATCATGTTCCTGGTGCCGTTCGAGATGCGTCTGCCCGGCGGCGAAACGGTCAGGATACCGGACTGGGTCAAGGCCACGTTCGCCTTCTCGCTGCCGGTGATGGCCAATATCAGCGAGATCCTGCGCGGCGCCATCAATTCCATCCCCAAGGGCCAGTGGGATTCCGCCGAGAGCCTGGCCTTTACGCGCGGCCAGACATTGCGCTGGATCATCCTGCCTCAATGCGTCAGGCGCGCCATCCCGCCGTGGATGAACTGGTATGCGCTGCTGGCGCTGGCGACTCCGATGGCCTCGATCCTTGGCGTGCGCGAGGCGGTCGGCAATGCCCAGGCGGCCATGGAGGCGGCAGGCGCGCGCCCGGAATTGCTCATCCCGTTCTATCTTTTCCTGCTGTGCCTGTTCTTCGCCTACATCTACCCGATCGCAATCTGGACGCGGAAGCTTGAGCGAAAATATGTTGTTGCAAACTAATTCGAACGCCCGCGGAGCGAACCCGCAAACGAACTGGTCGCCGGACATGCCGATCATATCGCTGCGGGACGTGCACAAATCCTTCGGCGCCGTCGAGGTGCTCAAGGGGATCAGCTTCGATGTCCGCAAAAGCGAGGTGATCTGCATCATCGGCCCGTCCGGCTCGGGCAAGTCGACGCTGATCCGCTGCATAAACGGCCTCAACAATATCCAGAAGGGCTCGATCAAGGTCGAAGGACAGGAGGTGAACGACCCGAAGCTCGATCTGCTTGCCCTGCGCAAGAAGGTCGGCATCGTCTTCCAGCAATACAATCTCTTCCCACACAAGACGGCCCTGCAGAACGTCATGATGGCGCCGGTCCTGGTGTTGAAGGAGCCGAAAAGGGAAGTCGAGGAGCGGGCCCGCGCGCTGATCGCCAAGGTCCGCCTGCAGGGAAAGGAGGACGCCTATCCGGGAGAGCTTTCGGGCGGTCAGCAGCAGCGCGTCGCCATTGCGCGCAGCCTGGCGATGCGCCCCGACATCATGCTGTTCGACGAGGTGACCGCCGCGCTCGACCCCGAGACGGTGAAGGAGGTGCTGCTCACAATCAGGGAACTCGCAGCCGAGGGCATGACCTGCATCCTCGTCACCCACGAGATGGGTTTTGCCCGCGAAGTCGCGGACCATGTCTATTTCACCGATCGCGGCGTGATCGTGGAGCACGGTCCACCCGATCAGTTCTTCACCAAGGCAACTGACCCGAGAACGAGGCAGTTCCTGAGCCAGATTCTTTAGGATCGTAGGAGTTTTGGTCCAAAGCTTTCGAGCTATGGACCCGGGACACATGAACAGACAGGCCGGCGACGGCGGCGTGCGGGCGACCCTATCCGCGCGGTCGATCGTGCTTGGCCAAAAATTCGGCAGGAGAAAGAAATGAACGGGCCGGAACCGGGGACCATTAGCAGGGATCCGCTGCTGCAGCCGCTGACCATCAAGAAGCTGACGTTGCGCAACCGCATCATCAGCACCAGCCATGCCTGCGGTCTCGAAGTCGGCGGAATGCCGCAGGAAGCATACCAGCGCTATCATGAGGAGAAGGCCAGGGGAGGGCTGGCACTTTCGATGTTCGGCGGCTCGTCCAACGTCGACCGCGATTCACCCAACATCTTCCGCCAGCTCAATGTTGGCACGGATGCGATCATCCCCCATCTCCAGCGCTTCAGCACGCGCATGCATGATCTCGGTGCTGCCTTGATGTGCCAGATCACACATCTGGGCCGCCGCGGCGATCCATATGCGGGCGACCGGCTCTCCACGATCGGTCCCTCGCCGGTGCGCGAGACCCTTCACCGCAGTATCCCCAAAGAGATGGACGAGCACGATATCGACCGTGTCGTGAAGGCCTATGCGTGCGCTGCCCTGCGTTGCAAGGAAGGCGGGCTGGACGGGATCGAGACCTTGGCGGCCGGACATCTGATCGGCCAGTTCCTGTCGCCGGTGACCAACCGCCGAACCGACCGTTTCGGCGGCTCGCTGGAAAACCGCCTGCGCTTCGGCCTCATGGTGCATGAAGCCATTCGAAAGGCAGTGGGGGACGACTTTCTCGTCGGAATGCGCGTCGTGGTGGATGAGGGCCCTGACGGCGGGTTGGGCTTCGAGGAATGCGTCAAAGCGGCCCTGATGCTCAAGGAGGCGGGGGCCGTCGACTTCTTCAACGCCATTTACGGCACCATGGATACCACACGCGCGCTGGCCGAGGAGAACATGCCGGGCATGGGCTCGCCTCTGGCGCCTTGGGTCAAGCCGGTCGGCGCATTTCGTTCGGAAGTCGCACTGCCCGTGTTCCATGCCGCGCGCATTGCCGATGTCGCTTCCGCACGCTTCGCCGTAGTGGAACGCATGTTGGACATGGCGGGCATGACACGCGCCCAGATCGCCGATCCTCATCTGGTGGAGAAGCTCGCCAGCGGGCGCGAGACCGAGATCCGGCCTTGCGTCGGCGCAACGCATTGCCAGTCGCCATATCGGCCCTCCTGCCTGCACAACGCCGCGACCGGCCGCGAACTGACACTGCGCCATGTGATCGAGAAGGCACAGGGACCGGCGCGAAAGGTGGTCATCGTCGGTGGCGGGCCAGCCGGTCTGGAGGCGGCGCGCATCAGCGCGGAGCGGGGCCATGCCGTTTCACTCCACGAAGCGGGTAGCGACCTTGGCGGACAGATCCGCATCGGCGCGACCGGCTCCTGGCGACGCGATCTCCTAGGCGTTGTCGAGTGGCGCGCGGCCGAACTGCAGCGCCTCGGCGTATCGGTCCACACCAACAGCTATCTGGAAAGCACCGATATCGCCGCTCTCGAACCGGATGTCGTCATCCTCGCCACGGGCGGCCTGCCGCAGATCGACCTACAGGAGGGAGCGGATCTGTGCCTTAGCACTTGGGACGTCCTGACCGGACAGGTTCCGCTACAGGGCGAAGTGCTGATCTATGACGGAACCGGCCGGCACCCGGGCCCGCTTGCCGCAGAGCAGGCCCGGCAAGCGGGTGCCGAGGTCATCTACGTCTCGATAGACGCACAGCTGTCGGAGGAGCTGACCTATGCTGAACGCCTGCGGTGGAAAAAGCGGTTCCTGCAGATCGGCGTGAAGCCGGTCTTCGAGAGCCGGCTTTTCGCCGTTAGGCGCCGGGATAACCGGCTGGAAGCAAGCTTTCTCAACGAGATCTCGCGGGAGGTGACGAGCGTCCTGGTGGACCAGGTCATCGTCGAGCAGGGCAGCATCCCAATGAACGATATCTATTTGGAGCTTCGTCCCCAATCGGCGAATGACGGCGTCACAGATCTCGACGCCATGGTGAAAGCGGCGGCCCAACCACGCCTGCGGGACAGCGGCTTTGAACTGCACCGCATCGGTGACGCCGTTTCGAGCCGGAACATTCACGCCGCGGTGCTGGATGCCTTAAGAATATGCAGCGCGCTATGACTGTTGGTACGGCGGTGTCAGCGACCGATGGCGTCGAGAAACTGATACCAGCCCGCGACGGTGCGAACCGCCGGCTCGCGCAGGAAATAGAACGGGATGGGTTTTGGACCATCCCGTTCGATGAGACCAAGGTCCGGCTTATCCCCCAGCATCAGGTCGACGACGCGACTGCCCATGAGGCTCGACAGGGCAATGCCGGCTCCGTTGTAGCCCAGCGCAAAGCCGGTCCGCTCATCGAGCACGCCGACCTGCGGCAGGCTATCCATGGTCATCGCCACGAGCCCGGACCAGCGATGGGTAATCGCGGTGCCGGCAAGCTGGGGGAATATGTTCTTGAGCGCTCTTTCGAGAGCCTGGAAGGCGGAAGCGGAGTCCTCGCGCCCGAAAGCGCCGCGTCCGCCAAACAGCATCCGGTCGCCGGCAGGGCGGAACCAGCGCATCATGCGGCGTGTCTCGCTGTAGCTTCGGCCATGCGGCATGAGCGTGGTGCGAAGCTTGGGGCCAAGCGGTTCCGTCGCGATCATGGCGCTGCGGAAGGGAATGACCGTTCCGCGCACCGGCGCCGTGGCGGCCGTGATGTCGGAATAGCCGTTGGTGGCGATCAGGACATGCCGGGCGATGACTTCGCCTTGCGCCGTCGTCAAAACGGCGCGGTCGCCGTCCTTGTTGCGCGCCAACACCGCCGAATGCTCGAAGATTTTGCCGCCGTCCGCATGCACCGCGGCGGCAAGCCCGCGCGCATAGCTCAGCGGATGGATGACGCCGGCATGGGTCGAAAGCACGCCGCCGACGAAATCGGCCGAACCGGTTTCCTCCCGTACCTGGTCGGCACCGAGTACGGTCAGGCTGGTGTCGCCGAACATGTCCCGCGCCGTCTCCGCCTCGGCCACGAGCCGCGTCTGGGCAAGGTCGTTGTGCGCGCAGCGCAGGTTGCCGGTCCGGGCAAAGCCGGCATCCGCGATCCCCAGCTCTTCGATATTCCGCTCGACACAATCCATCGCGTCGTGACCGATGCGGTGCATGCGCCGGGCTATTTCGAGATCATGGTGCCGGGCGATGTCGCTTAGCGAGACACGGAATTTCGTGGAAACGACTCCGCCGTTGCGGCCGGATGCGCCCCAGCCGATCTCGGCCGCTTCCAGCACGACCGGGTGCAGGCCGCGTTCGATGGCGCGCAACGCGGCGTTAAGGCCGGTATACCCGCCGCCGATAATGGCGATGTCTGCATTGACCGCATCGGAGAGCATGACCGGGGCCGGCGCGGGCAAGGCCGTTTCCCGCCACAGCGATCGAGGATGCTCGATCTCGTTCATCGCGCCGTGGCTCCCTCCTTGCTCGTCAGCCGCCGAATTCCGCTTCGACCGCATCGGCAAGCGCGGCGAGCGTCGCGAAATGGAAATCGGGCGTGGTCACTTCGCCCGGATGCGGAGTGCCGCCATAGCCTTCCTGGTGCATCCGCCGCTCGATCCAGCAGGCCTTGTAACCGAGCGAGCGGGCGACGCCGATGTCATGATACTGGCTCTGTGCGACGTGCAGTATGTCTTCCTGGCGATAGCCGAAGGCGGATTGCCGCCCGAGATTATGCGAGAAGAAGCGCGGGTCAGGCTTGGCGCACCTGGCGTCGTCCATTGTAACGGCGTCATGGAATGGGTTCCCCAGCGTGTGCGAGTAGGCACTGAAGGCGACGCGGTCGGCGTTCGTCATCGCGACGAGGCGAAAATGCCGGCGCAACCGCTTGAGCGCCTCGGCGGAATCCTCGAATGCCGGCCAGCGCAACACCGCGATCTGGAAGGCGTCGGCCGAGCCTCCGTCGACAGGCAGATCGAGCTTACGCGCCACATAGAGATAGACCTCCGCCATAACCTGGCTGGAACGGCCGGGATGCTCGACACGTGCATCCAGATAGGGGGCGAAGAGGTCGTCGTCGCTCAGCCCCTCTGCGGCCTTTCCGCCGATCTGGCGGAAGGCGTCGAGTATCCCCTTCTCGAAATCGATCAGCGTGCCCACGACGTCGAAGGTCAGGAGTTTGAAATCCTTGAAGGGCATTCGGCGGTTCCTCTTTGCGGTTTCAAGTCGACCTTCCCGGGAAGGTTAAGATGCAATCAACAGCAGGACGGCCGCCCCCGCAATTCCACAAATGGTAACCGGGGAGGTTACATATTGTAATGGCACGGCTTCGCCACCTGCTTCCCTCGTTCAATGCGCTTGTCACCTTCGAAGCTGCGGTGCGCTGCGGCACCTTTGCCCGCGCCGCGAAGGAGCTCTGCGTCACCGGCCCCGCGGTCAGCCGGACCATCGGGCGGCTCGAAGCGCACCTTGGGCTCGTCCTTTTCCACCGCACGGGCGCGGGCGCCGTGCTGACGGAGGAAGGAAGCGCACTTTTTTCCGGCATTTCGGGCAGCTTCGACTCCATCGAAAAGACATTGCTGCGGGTGCAACAGGCACGGCGCTCGGGGGTACAAACCGTCGTTCTGTCGGCCTCGTCGGCCTTCGCAACACATTGGTTCATGCCCAGGCTTGCCGACTTCCAGGAAAGGTTCCCAACGGTTGATATCCGCTTCCAGCTCATCAGCGGACCGCTTGGCGGATCCGTGAATGGGGCCGACATCGCCATGCGCTTCGACCATGGCAGCGGCCCCCGCCATGTTGCCCGCGCAGTCATGCCGGAGCTGCTGGTTCCAATCCGCGCTCCCCACTTCCGCGGTGCGGAGGCATCTGCCGGTGCGTTCATGCCGACCGTTGATCGCATAATCAATCTCAGCACCGCCGGGCCGGATTGGTCGGGGCTGTTTTCCGATGATACGCCAGACGAAAGGCCGGGCGGGCTGCAATTTTCGGACTATACGGTCGTGGTTCAGGCTGCCCTGCTTGGGCAGGGTGTCGCGCTCGGCTGGCTCAACGTCGTCTCACATCTGCTGGCTCGCGGCGATCTTGTGCCGGTCGGACAGGTCAAGAGGACCGGCCGGACATGCGAACTGGTCACGACTTGCAACCCCGAAACGCCGGTCATCGTCGAGATCTGCGATTGGATCGGCGCCGAGTTCGATGCCGATCTGGCACGTATCAATATGCAATATCCCGACCTCGGACTCGGCGCTTTTAAGTGATGGCGCCGTCACTGCGGAGCAATGCCTGTAGCTGAAAATGGTGACGCTTGATGAAATTGAAGACAGCCAACATTTATCTCATTCAGAGCGGAGGCATTCGGCCGGTACTGCTCGAACTGATAACCGATGACGGCGTGACAGGAGTCGGCGAAGCTGGGCTGGCCTACGGCCTCGGCGGACTGGCAGCCACGGGCATGCTCAAGGAGATGATCGAGCGCTACCTGGCGAACGGCCAGGGGCCTTTCGGCGTGCAGAGCCTTTGGGCGGAAATGTACGACCACAGTTTCTGGACCAAAGGCGGCGGGCCGGTGGTCTTTTCCGCGATGAGCGCCATCGAGCAGGCCTTGATGGACATCAAAGCCCGCGCTTTGGGAATTCCCGTATATGAACTTCTGGGCGGCCGCATGCGCGACGGACTGCGCACCTATGCAAATGGCTGGTACTTCGGTTGCACGTCCGACAGCGATCTGCCGAAAGCCGCGGTTGGCGCAGTGACAGACGGTTATGGCGCCCTTAAGTTCTATCCTTTCGCCACCATTTTGCCGGACGGCAGGTTGCGTCACCCCTCGCTGCGCGGGGCGAGCGAGCCAGAGCTTGTCCGACAAGCGATTTCGCGCGTTGCCGCAGTCCGCGAAGCGGTGGGGCCAGAGGTGGAGCTAATGCTCGATCTGTCCGCCGGGGCCACTCCCGACGACACGATACGGTTCTGTCATGCGATCGAGAAATTCGACATCACTTATGTGGAGGAGCCGGCCGATCCGGGCGACATCGGTTCGCTCATCAAGGTCGCAAACGCCCTCTCCCAGAGGGTGGCGGTCGGCGAGCGCGTCTATACCCGGTATGGCTTCCGCGACGTTCTGGAGTCGCGCGCCGTGGACATTCTCCAGCCGGATATCGGCAATACCGGTGGCCTCCTTGAGGCCCGCAAGATCGCGGCTATGGCGGAGGCCTACAGCGTCAAGGTGCAACCGCATATCTGCGCGAGCGCCTTGTCCACCGCGGTCGGCATGCACTTCAGCGCGTCGATCCCCAACTTCTACATTCAGGAGCATTTCCCATACTGGGATCGCATTCCCGGCCACATCGAAGTCCTCGAGGACCCCATCGAGCCGACTTTGAAGAACGGCGTCATACCCATTCGTGATAGCCCCGGCTTCGGAGTGACGTTCAGGCGGGAGGCGCTGAGGGACTGCCTATATCAAACCGTGGCCCTTTAGCCTTCCCACATAAAGGCAGAGCACTTCGTAAGCGCTTATTGCGTTTGAGAGAAAATACGGACATGTCGTTGTTCGAGAGATCCAGTTCTGGCGCACTGGGGCGCAGCCCCACGCATGATCCGAGGGCCCAGGACCGACATTCAAACGCACCTACAGTAATGTGCCTTGCACTGGCGTCGCCAGAATAAGGATCTGGGTTCCGGCTTCGGCACCATGACCAGTTGCTCGTCGGGGGAACCCGCTGCAGCGTCCTGCCCTCGCGCAAAACCGGGGCGGATTGTCACGGGTTGCCAGCGCAGTCCCACATCAATTGCAATCTACGAGCAGATGAGTGATTTCGATGGTCCGCTGCCCCGCTTTCGATTTTGGCAGGCCAATGGCAGCGGGTTGCGATCAGTGAATGCCGACCTGCGCGTTTGGGGACACCGGCGAAGCGTGATGGACGATCTCCACGCGGTTGCGGCCGTTCCGCTTTGCTTCGTACAGCCGCTGGTCGGCATGGCGGTAGAGTTCGCTGAAGGATGTCTCGCGGTCGAAGGTGACGCCGCCGACGCTGACCGAAAGCCTGCAGCTTTCCTCGCCGAGATTAAGTTCGGTAGCCAGCACTTCCGTGCGGATGCGGTTGGCGACAATGCCTGCGCGGTCGGGGCTGACGCCAGGCAGGAATACGCTGAATTCCTCGCCTCCGATGCGCCCGAATATGTCGAATTCGCGCAGCGCCTGCCTGATCGCCTGGGCGATGGCCTTGAGCGCCTCGTCGCCGCAGACATGCCCGAAACGGTCGTTGATCGTCTTGAAGTGATCGATGTCGATGACCAGGAGCGCACCGGAATGCCCGGCCTCCTGGGCGGCGATGCGATCAAGATAGCGGTCGACCATGGCCGTGAACGCCCGGCGGTTCAAGCATGAGGTGAGTGGGTCGGTCGAGGCGACGACCATGAGTTCGCGATGCGCTATGGCCAGTTCGCGCTGCTTGCCGAGCAGATAGCCGAAGAATGGCGGGGCGAGCAGCAGGGGAATGATCACATTGTTGAGCGGCTGTGAGCCCCAGCGCCAGGTGCCGGTCTCGAAGGAATAGCTGTCGATGCCGAAGGCAACGGCGATGCAGCACAGCGTGCCGAGTGTGCTCAAAATGACGATCCGCCCCCGGCCCACAGCGGAAAAGTCTAAAAATTGCTTGATCATCTTCGTTTGCGGTGCCCGGCCCATCCAAGGCGCGAGCATAGCCGACGAGGGTTAACTCAGTCTTTGCGCCGACCGGCGCTTTTTAAGAGATCGCGCAGACCGCCTCTTAGCCAACCGGAGCGGCGGTCGCTTTATGGCCGGTTCAAAACTCTGCCACCTCGCCCCCAGCGGATGCATTGAGGCGTTCGGCCCCACAGGGCAGGGGATTGACTATTCGGAGCGGATCCGGTGATCAGGTCAGCGATCAAATGGCACGCCCGGGAGCCTATGCCGTCTCAACGCCGATCGGCACGACAAAGCATGAAATCCTAGGAGCCGGCAAGGTGGTGCCGATTCCAACGCAAGGCGTGGACGTGTATCCCTTCCACACCGGAGGCTTTCCTGCGCGGTTTATCCGCCGCGCACGGGATCAGCCTACCGGTTTTTGTTTTCATCTGGAACAAGCATTCGACCGCCCAGTTCTAAGGCTCCAGTGGGTACTGGCTGGTAAGCCAAGGGCCCGCCGCTCGTTCGGCTCACTTCAGCGGCGGGTTCTTCGCGTCCCGCCTTGCGTTCTCAAAGCCGGCGTCTGTTCGGAGGCGTTTGCTTTTGCGTTTCAGCGCTTTGGAGTAGGGAAATGCGAAGCAGTGGCCACCACGTCGCGCTCGATAATGCTGTCGACATAGTTCGAGGATCGGCCCATCCGGTCGCGGTCGGGAAGTTGGCGCATTTCCGGGAAGCCGCCGCGCACGACGAGATCGATGATCTCCGGTCGATCATAGGAGCGCGGTTTGGGGAGCAAAGGTAGTGGATTTTTCGGGTCAGCTGCGACCGCATCAAGAATGCGGCATGGAGCTGCACGATAAATCTCGGCGGTGCTGAACGGACGTAGCGTGAGCGTCGTGACTCGGCCTGCAAGGGAGTCGTAAGCCTTGCCGGATGTGAAAATATCGGCTGATCCGGTCAGCACGAAGTGGCCGCGGCGGTTGTCTTGGTCGACGATGCGCTTAAGAGCGAATGTAAGTTCTGGGAGGCGCTGGACCTCGTCGATAACGACGGGCAGGGCAGAATCCTTAGCCTGGTCAGAGAGCGCCTTGAGCTGGTTGCAGGGATCCTCTTCCAGCGAGCGCCGGGCCGCGTCATCGTCCAGCGTTACGTAGGCCGCAGACTTCAGGAGATCGCGGACCAAGGTTGATTTCCCCTCTTGCCGGGGGCCGACTACGTTCACGATCCGGCTGTTTGCTAGGCTATCGGCGTAAAAGGCATGGTTTGTCCAGCAGAAACCACGGTTAGACTGCTTACGAATCGGCTATCGGCATACTCGCAGATCTGCGATTAGACAACACGGGAAAATGCTATTAGCGTGACCGCAAAATTCCTGTTAGGTGGCGTGCAATTTGACTTTGGTCCGCCCAGCCCCCTAGCTGGGGGTCAAAGTTCGGCGCTTGTTCACAGATTGACTGAGCGGACTATTCCCGGCGGCCCCGTCGGCCAACTCCGCTCGTTCTCTCGGCGCAACAGCACAAGCTTAGACTGGCAGCCGACCCTCATCCTACCGTGCCGGCGTGCCTCGCATCCATGGCGAGATCTTGGCGCATCCGATCAAGTGCTCGCGGAAGCTGTCGACCATCCAGCGCGTCGCCGGCCCCGGCGGGTTGGCGGAATGGTGGAGCATGAAGAGCGGCCGCGCCACGACAGGGTAAGAGGGAAGGTCAAGTGCTATGAGACGACCCGCCGCGATGTCGGGATGGACCATAGAGGCCGGCAGACCGCCCCAGCCGAGACCGGCCAGGATCAGCGCATGCTTCATGCCCATATCGGTCAGGCTCCAGGTCTTGAAGGACAGGACGCCGAAATCCTTGCCCTTGGTGTGCTCCGTCAGGTCGGCAACAACGAGCTGAATATGCTCGCGGACGATTTCCAGCGGAACGGGCGGCTTCGCCTCGGCGAGCGGATGACCGGGTGCCGCGACCGGCACCATCGCCGTCGTGCCGATCTCCGTGGCGATGACGAGATCATCCTTAAGCGCCAGCTGGCCGCCAATGCCAATGTCGGCTTGGCGATTGGATACAAGATCGAAAACCGCGCCGAGCGCACCGGCATGCAGATGCACGCCCACGGTCGGATAGTGCTGCTGGAATTCCTTGAGCACATGGACCAGCGCCACATCGGGCACCGTCACATCGACGGCCAGCGAGATCTCTGCTTCGAGCCCCTCCGACAGGCCGCGCGCCCTGGCGCGCAGGCCCTGCAGCCCGGCGACGACCCGGCGCGCATCCTCCAGCATCGCGTTGCCCGCCTCCGTCAGCCGCGGCTGGCGCGTACCCTTGCGCTCAAAGAGGCTGACCTGAAGCTGGGCTTCCAGATTGGCGATCGTGTAGCTGATGACCGATTGCGAGCGGCGGAGCTTGCCCGCGGCCGCCGAGAATCCGCCGTTATCGGCGACGGCGATGAAGACCTGCAACTGGTCGAGGGTGGGATTCGCATCCATCTAATTTCTCGATAAGAAGGACCAATATTTTCCCTGTTTTTTTGATCGTCGTCCAGATCCATTTTTCGCTCCGAACGAAGCGTTCCGGGAAATCCGGGTATTTGCAAAGCAGAATTGGAGCACCAGAATGTCGAAAATCCTTCTCGTTACGTCCAGCCCACGCGGCGAAGCGTCGTACTCCACCCGCGTCGCAAAGGAATTGGCCGGAAATCTGCAGGCCAAGGCACCAGGTGCCACGATCGTGCATCGTGACCTCGCTGCCGATCCGCTGCCGCACATAGGCTCGCAATTCGCAACGGCGGTAAAGGCGCCGGCCGATCGCCTCACCGAAAAGCAGGCCAAGCTGCTTGCTGGTTCCGATGCGGCGACCAACGAGCTGCTCGCCGCCGACGCGGTGGTGATCGCCGCAGGCCTCATCAATTTTGCAATCCCTTCGACGCTGAAGTCCTGGTTCGACCATGTGGCGCGGGCGCACAAGACGTTCCGCTACACGGCAGAGGGGCCGGAAGGGCTCGCCAAGGGCAAAAAGGTCTATGTCGTCATCGCCTCGACCGGCATCTACACCAATGGCAGCCCCGCTGCGCCGCTCGACAATGCGCGCCCCTATCTGAAGACCATACTTGCCTTCATGGGTATGACGGATGTCGATTTCGTCAATATTGAGGGCGTGGGCCTCGGCCTGGAGCCCGATGAGGAAATCCTGCAGCGTGCGCTTGGCGCGGCAAACGGGGTGGAGCTGTCTACCGCTGCCTGATTATGGATCGTTTCCGGCCCCATGGTTTGGGTTCCCCGACGCGCTGGATGTCTCCCGTTCGGGTTTCCATGCCTGGCTCAACCGTAGCCCCAGCGCTCGTTCCCGGCACGATGGGATGCTGGTGACGGCAATCGACCGCAGCTTCGAGAGCAATGACCGTACCTATGGTTTTCGCCGCGTCTGGCACGACGTGCTGGCCGAGGGTCCTTCCGTCTTTCCTGCGGCCTGCATCGTATGAACGTCTGATGCGGGAAAACGGGCCGCGTGCCCGCCATCGCCGCCCCCGGATTGCCGAAGGATACCGGCGGGCGCTCGGCAGTGTCGGACAACCTCTTTGACCGCGCCTTCGAGGCGTCGGCCCGAACCAAAAAATGGATCGCCGCCGCCGTCGTCGATCTGTTGTCGCAGCGTGTCGTCGGCTGGGCGATGAAGGCAGAGATGACGGCCCAGCTCGTTACCGACGCCCTCATCATGGCGATCTGGCGCAGAGGCAAGCCCGACAGCCTGCTGCACCACTCCGCCAGGGATCGCAATATACAAGCGAGCAACGGCATACAGGTGCGACTGGTCACGGGGCGTTGGAAGTCAAGCAACGACGATATGCCTCGGCCACCAGTCAATCGCCGGCGAATTGTGATAAAAGGTCTGATGGCACGGACCTCCTCGATCATCCAGGGGCGAGAGGCGTTCGCCCAGCAGAAATGGAGAGAGGCTTACGAGCACCTGTCCGCCGCCGACCGCGGGCAGCCTCTCGAGCCGGCTGACCTGGAACGGTTTGCGACGGCGGCGTATCTCGTCGGTGAGGATGCCCACGCAGCTGCGATCTGGACACGCGCGCATCATATCCTCATCGATCAGGGGAACGTGGAACGCGCCGCCCGATGGGGCTTCTGGCTCAGCCTCCACATGCTTCTCGCCGGCGAGATGGCCCAGGCAATTGGCTGGCTCGGCCGTTCGCAGCGGTTGCTCAAGGACCGCGAAGAGGCGTGCGTGGAGCAGGGTTACGGGCTCATCGTGTCGGGCCTGCTCGCGATGGGCAAGGGAAACATCGAGAGCGCCGGCGCCAGTTTCCAGCAGGCAGTCGCGCTCGCCGAGCGCTTCGAAGATCCCGATCTTCTGGCGCTGGGTCTGCTCGGCCGCGGGCAGAGTCTGATCCAGTCAAAGAAGAGCGCCGACGGCGCCGCAAGGCTCGACGAGGCGATGGTGGCGGTTACGGCGGGAGACGTGTCGCCGGTGCTGGCGGGAATCGTCTATTGCGCCGTCATCCTGACCTGCCAGCGCATCTTCGATCTCCGCCGGGCGCGGGAATGGACCAGGCAGCTCGATGCCTGGTGCGCCTCCCAGCCCGATCTGGTGCCTTATCGCGGCCAGTGTCTGGTGCATCGATCCGAGATCCTGCAGTTGGACGGCAACTGGCAGGGCGCTCTCACCGAGGTAATGAAGGCCCGCGAGCATCTTGCCGAAAGATCGGAAGCCGTCGTTGGGCGCGCCTGCTATCAGCAGGGCGAACTCCACCGCCTGCGCGGCGAGTTTGTGCAAGCCGACGAGATGTACCACGAGGCCGGCCGGTACGGATGTGAACCGCAGCCCGGCATGTCACTGCTTCGGTTGGCCGAGGGCAGGCTTGAAACTGCCGCGGCGTTGATCCGCGGCGTCGCGGATGCTGCCGGCGCGGGATCGTCGCACCCCAAGCTGCTCGGCCCGTATGTCGAGATATTGATCGCCACGGGCGACATCGACGCCGCGCGTGCAGCCGCCGACGAACTGACGCAGATCGCCACGGCAATCGACGCGCCCAGCCTTGTGGCGACCTCAGCCCAGGCCACCGGCGCCGTCCTGTTCGCGGAAGGCAAGATGAGAGCGGCCCTCGCCCTCCTGCGCGAGGCATGGTCGATCTGGCAGCAGCTTCGGACGCCGTACGAAGCCGCACGCGTGCGGGTCCTCATCGGGCAGGTCTGCCGACAACTCAGCGACCGCGAGACGGCGCACATGCACTTCCAGGCCGCGCGGGCCGTTTTCGAACAGCTGGGCGCCGCGCCCGATCTGGCTGAACTCGAACGGCTGACGGCCACCCGCAGCGCCGGTCCCTTCGGCGCACTGACGGACCGCGAACGCGAGGTGCTTTCGCTCGTGGCTTCCGGTGAGACCAACCGGCAAATCGCCACCGCGCTCGGCATCAGCGAGCACACCATTGCCCGCCACCTTAGCAACATCTTCGACAAGCTTGGCGTTACGTCCCGAACCGCGGCCAGCGCATTCGCCCACAAACACAAGCTCGTCTGACCGGCACGACTGGTCAATTTTAACCATATGTCGGCCGACGCCGCGTGGGCAATTCGAGCGATGCGCGGCGTGTCCCCTCCTTCGTAGGATGTTGGTGTTCCAACGAAAAGGAGGATACGATGAACCAGCATCAGGTCTACGGCAAGAACTACAAGGGGACCGCCGCCGAGAACTATCAGCGCTTCTTTGTCCCGGCCATCGGTGCGCCCGTGGCGGACGATCTCACCGCCATCGCCGATCTTCAGCCTGGAGAGCGCGTGCTCGACGTCGCGTGCGGCACAGGGGTGGTGACGCGGCTGGCGGCGGAGCGCGTCGGCGCCACCGGCTCGGTGACCGGCCTCGACATAAACCCGGGAATGCTGGCGGTCGCCCGTTCGGCAACTCCGCCGAACATATCGATCAAGTGGCAGGAGGCGAACGCCGAGTCGTTGCCGTTCCCTGACAATGCATTCAATGTCGTGCTCTGCCAGATGGGCCTTCAGTTCGTCCCCGGCAAGCTCGCCGCGCTACGCGAGATGCGGCGCGTTCTGGAGACGGGCGGACGGGCCCTCATCAGCGTACCCGGGCCCAAGCCGCCCTTGTTCGCGATCATGACAGACGCACTCGCCCGCCACCTCAGCCCGGAGGCCGCATCGTTCGGCGACCTGGTGTTCTCGATGCACGATGTCGACGAGCTCAAGGAGCTCATGCGCAGCGCCGGCTTCCGGAACGTCGATGTCGAGGCAAAGCCCAAAACCCTTCGTCTCCCGGCGCCAGCCGACTTCCTGTGGCAATACATCCACAGCACGCCGCTCGCCGAACCGGCGTCTCAGGCCGGCGAGGCCAAGCGTGCCGCGCTGGAGCGCGAGGTCTGCGAACGGTGGCAGGCGTTCGTGGTGGACGGCTCCCTGTGCCTTCGGGTGGGCATGACCACAGCGACCGCCCTGAAGTAGATGCAGGAGATCGAAACCGTTCGGCAATGCCCCAGGTTCGGGGCAGCGCTCCCGGAGGCGGATGAAACAGCCACCGCGGATGGTTTGAAACTGTTTCTGCGATTAATACCGTCAGTACATGAGCGAGCGGGCGTGCCGCATCGCGATGGCAGCGCCCTGCAGAGCCGCGTCCATGAACCGCGGCAAGGTGGTGGTGCGGGCTCTCGGCATCGCCGCCCTAACGTGCTGGCCCACGCGCCAGGCGGAGGTTTCATTGTCAGATACGGATACAGGAATTCGCGTAGCAGGAGCCTGGATGGCTATCGCCTCTGTTCTCCTGGCAGGTGTATTGGTCGGGCACGGGCCAATTCATCCCGACATGAGCCGCCAGATGGGGTGATGGCGGACGGGTCGATCCGATGGGCGATCGTCCACTGGGCTGCCGCCGCAGCGCTGTCGCTGTTTGCCATCGCAGGTCTTTCCTGCGGCTCCGTTCGCTGCGAGCCGTCCGGCGTGGCCGGCCGAGTAGAGGCGGTGCGGGGGAGGGCGCGCGCCGTCGCGGCCCGCTCGGTGCCGGCGCAGAAGCGGCTGCTGGCCGTCAGAGCTTGCGGTCTATGCGGCTTTGTCTTGCGGCGAGCATCGGGCGGATCGCACGCCTGATCTCTTCCATGAAGCTCGGGCCGAACTGCCGCGCGGCTTCTGATTCGGCTCGAAATAATAGGATCGTTCGGCGATGTCGTAGTTGTATTCGCCGACCGTGATCCTGCCGCGCTTGAACATCGATAGGCCCGCGCGGCGGATTTCGAGCAGCGGAATCTCTAGCGCCACTTGCCCTTGGTAAGGTGGCGTGCCGGAAATCGGCAGGATGACGAGATGGGTTATCTCGCGTTCAGGATCTCGAACCGTGATCGCGAGACAGACGGGGCGATCCTTTTCGGCATTCTCCCGCCTCTCGTCTTGCTGCCAGCGCCAGAGATAGGGATAGCTGACGATCGATCCGCTCGAAAAGCGGTCAGTCATTCTTTCCGGCCTCGTATTCGGCCGACTGGCGGTCAAGCTCGGTCACAAGGATTTTGGCCAGTTTCGGCGGCGTCTCGCCGGCGGTGTAGGCGCGCCGTGGGTCATCTTGGGCTATCAGCCGCTCGAAGATTTCGGCCGAAAGGACGACAACCGAGGCACGGCCATGCTTGGTGAGGATGATCGGGGCGCGCTGCGCCTCGTCATGGTAGCGCCCGAAATGCCGGATAAATTCGGCGGTGGAGACTGACTTGGTCTGCATGTCGGCTCCAGTCTGTGTTTTCTGAATTATACAGAAAACCAGTATAACTGCAAACGGGCCGGAAACGTCCGGCGCGTCGCTGCAATCCGGCTAAGCCTTCGCCTCAAACTCCGACGCCACCGACTCTATCTACAGAGGCGGATCCGCAAACTCGCTGTAAAGTGTGATGACAGGGGAGGCACCGTCGGGAGACGTCACGCTTGAATCGGGCATCTATATCCTTCGCGGCCGCGGCGGGCAGATAAAGCTCGGCGGCAATGGCCGGTTGGTTGGAGAGGGGTCACGATTTTCCTCATGACGGGGCGAATTTCAGTCCAATGCCAATGAGGTCGTGCAACTGTCCCGCCGACGACGGACCATATGCGGGCATTACAATCTACCAGGAACGCGGCAATACCTCTCCTCTGAGCATAAACGGCGACTCCGGCTCGGACGTGAGCGGCTTCATTTACGCCCCGAGCGGGCATGTGTTTTATGCCGGAAATGCTTCTAAGTCCGGGCCGGGGACTGCATTCGGATCGTGGGCACACGATCGAGCTGACCGGAAACGCCAATGTCAGTGCAAATTGTGAGGTCGAGCTTGACGGCAGAGAGATAAACGCCGGTCGCCAAATATCGCTCGTGCGCTAGATGAACTCATTGCCGCAACCGGCCGGATATTTCGTGGATTCGGCCTCGCCGCAGCAAACCGCTTGGCCCAGACCCCGGAAGCGATCTTCTCGCGTCGACGCTAGCGTGGCGTAGCGACAACTGGTTCCGCAGCCGACAATCCAGCGTGATGGCACATGCGCCGCGCAGGTTGACTACTCTGTGGTTCAGGAGATCGTTGGTCCGCGTCTGAGCGGGTTCGTGGTGAGCACGACGTCGGTATCGGAGAGTTGGGCATCCTCAAGGCGGTTGTTGAGTTCGTCGACCCATCTCGCGGGTGTGGCTTGGGGGTGGTGGATGCGGACGTCATCCGTTGACATCCGCCCTTCCGGCGCGCTAAGCGCGTGTTACCGGAAGTCTCACCTCCAGGAACGGTCGCGCCAAAGCTTCTCGCCGACCAAGCAATCATACGGCGAAGGGCTTTGTGCGGCGAGGGCGGGAGGGTTGGCCGCCTCATCCGCTGTCCGCGCCGGCGACGCCGGTGCCGCGAGTTCGAGCACGAGCTTGCGGCGAACGGCTTCCGGAAACTGCGACCAGTCGTTCACCGGGATCATGAAGGCACCGGGCCCGCCGATCACGCAATCGGCATAATACCGGTCGAGATCGCGAATGTCGTAGACGCTCGTCAGGCCGCGATTGGTCATCAGGGGCAATCCGTTGATGGTGATGCCTTGCCTGAGTACAGTGTTCCGCATTTTCTCGATCGGCGGACCCTCGTTGTTGGGCCCGTCCCCGGAAATGTCGATCACCCGTTTCGCGCCGCGAAAGCCGCTCTCGGCAAACAGGTCCGCGCCGAATTGGAGCGCGCCCGCGATCGAAGTGCGGCGCGCGCCAGCCGGCGGATTGGCCGAGAGCTGCCAGGCGACGCGCTCGGCATCCTCGCGCGATGCGATCACCGTCCAGGGCACGACAACGCGTTGCGTCGTGTGGCCCGCCCATTCGAAATAGGTGATGGCAATTCTCCCGTGGGCGCCCTGCTCGATTGCCTGGATCACCCGCTCGTCAGTGAGAGCGGCAGCATAGCCCCTGCGTTGGACCTCGAGCTCCGCCGGCGACATCGAGAGTGAGACGTCGACCGCAAGCGCCAGCTCGACATCAACTGCCTCCGCTGAGCTCGCCTCCCGCACGTAGCCCGAGGTGAACGTGAGTACTAAGCCCACAATCAGGCTTTCCCATACGTGAACCAGGCGGGACATGCTGCAAGAGTAGGCGATAATTCCCGCGCACTGAAGAGGGGACACATCAAACGGTGAAACGGCTGCTCACAATTGCGCGAGCGCTACAGGGCCTTGACAGGAATCTTGGCTGTTGGCGCTCCTCCGTTGGGAGCAGCCGGAGCGGGCGCCATTCCGTCGGCGGTGTCCATCCCGATCTCCGAGGCGTGTGGCGCCATTTTTTATGATCGGTGAATGGGTGCTGCGGACCGCCTGCGGCGAAGCGGCAACCTGGCAACATCCGCTCGCAATCAGCGTCAACGTCTCCGCCATGCAAGTCCATGGAGGGGACTTGCCCGAGCTGGTCGGGCAGTGCTGACAGAAAACCGGTCTCGATGCGTGTTACGCTTATCTTAATGACCAGGATGGGATCAGGCCGGTTCCGTTGCGTCCGCCGTCCATCTCCTCGGCGAAGGCCGCCGACACATCGACCCGATAGAGATTTCCTTCAGGAACTCAATGCGGAGGCTGCCATAAAGCGAGGCTTCGACGTCGCCTTTGATGGGACTTGATCGGTCCAGTCGCCGGCTCGGCCGTTCATCTTTTGGGAGAGTGGCGGCCCAGGCCTGACCGGATCGGACAAGCCCTTCGGCAAATGTCATCCAGGTCTTCTGGATGTCAATCGGCCCGAGCAGCCAGACGGGCCGGCTGCCTGAAAGGGAATCTCGATCAACCGCGCGCCAAGTCGGCGTGAGCAAAGGCGGCTGGTGGGAAACTCCTCTAGAATTTCCGGAAACTCAAAACAGCGGAAGCAGAAGCATCACCAAAAGCATATTTTGCGACCTATGTGTCGCAAAGCTAAGGGTAAGTTGGCCAATGCGCGTGCCACCAGATCGGCATTGGTCAGGCCCGTTCGAGTGCTGTCACCGTCACTCGGGCGGGCCGCCTCAGGCAGGCATTGCACTAGCCGCTGTGCGGAAAACCGGCGGCGGGGCGAGGGATCTATCGCGACGCCGGGCCCGTTCCCAGCCGTGTGTGGATGCATCCTCGCGCGCCTGATTTGCCCCAGGCAGGACTAGACAGGCGTGACAATTGACCAACGCATTGATCATCGCGACCGGCAGTTGCCTGGCCATGGCCGACTTGAAGCGGTTTTGGCGAGGAGCGGTTCACCAAAATCGCGACGGGGAACAAGCTTCGGCCGAAGGCGGCGCTCTACGCTTGGCAACCAGGTCGCCAACAATGCGTGCGGTGACCGGGGCCAGAGTCAGGCCGAGATGGCCATGACCGAAGGCCAGGATGACATCGCTGCCGCCCCGCGACGGTCCGATCACCGGAACTGAATCCGGCATCGATGGCCGGAAGCCGAGCCACGTCCGGTCAGGCTTGCCGAGTTCAGGAAAGATCGATTTCGCGCCGCGTTCGAGTAGCGCAATCCGCCTGGGATTGGCCGGCGCGGAGAGGCCGCCAAGCTCTACCGTTCCCGCGACACGCAGTCGCCCCGCCATCGGCACGAGATAAAAACCCTTGGACGTCGGGCAGACCGGCCGCGAAACCGGCGGCGTCTCCATGTCGAACTCGACATGATAGCCCCGCTCGGTATCGAGCGGCACGCTGTCACCAGCCTGGGCCGCCAGCCGCTTCGAATGCGCGCCGGCAGCGATAATCACTGTTTTCGCTTCGATGTCGAAGGGCGCCGCCGAGACGCGAACACCGCTGCCGGTACGCTCGATGCGCTCGGCTTTGGCGGCGAGGAGCTGAACGCCGGCGGCTCGCCCCGCAATGGCGAGGCGGTTCATCATTGCGGCGGGATCGGTGAGGTTGACCGCATGCGGAAACAGTACGCCCCCGCCTTCGAATGGCGGCAGCTTTGGCTCGAGCGCCGCAACGTCACTGGCCGAAAGAAGCTCCTGCGCAACGCGATGTTCCCGACGCAACGCAATGTCCAAACCAGCCGATGCAAAGGCGGCTTTCGTTTCGTAGAGATACAGGCAACCGTCCTGCCTCAACAGGTGCTCCGCGCCGGTTTCGGCCGCGAGCTCGCGCCAGGCCGGCTGGGCATCCGCCAGAAGCGCGGCGAGCGCGGCGGCGTTCCTCCTCGCCGCATCCGGCAGCGACTGGCGGGCGAAGCGCAGCAGCCAAGGCGCCAGCGCAAGAAGCGCGGAGCGCCGGATCGAGAGCGGACTGTCGCGGTTGAAGAGCAGCGATGGCAGATTGCGCAGCACCACCGGCGTGCCGACTGGGATTACGGCATAATCGGCGATCGTGCCGGCGTTGCCGTGGGAAGCCCCGGACCCCGGCTCGTTGGGTTCGATGATGACGACTTCCCAGCCCTCGCTGGCAAGCCGCAGCGCTGTCGTGAGGCCGATGACCCCAGCGCCGATGATCGCGATTTCGGCCGAGACCCGCTCGGCCATCTCAGATCATCGCATCGAACAGCCGTCGGTCGCCCGACAGGATCGCCCGCAGGCCTTGCAGCGCTCGGGCGAGGTCGTCGCGGGAACGCGCTGCGCCGACGTTGATGCGCACCGCATGCGGAACCGAGTCGCGATCGACCGCGAAAGCTTCGCCCGACAGAACACCGACTCCGTTCACACTCGCCGCGCGCACGAAGGAATTGCCGTGCCAAGGTTCCGGCAGCTGCAGCCAGGCATGGGTCGCCGCGTCGTCGGTCATGACGTCGAAATCCGCCAGAACCTCCCGCACCTGGGCCTGCCGGCGCGCGAACTCCTCACGCTGCCCGGCTATCACCCGCGCCACCAGCCCGTCCTCGATCATGCGCGTCGCGATCAGCGCGTTGAGAGGGCTGGTGCTCCAGCAATTGATGCGGAGCATGGCGGCGATGTCAGCCACCATCGCTTTCGGCGCCAGCACCGCGCCCAACCTCAGACCCGGCGCCACGCATTTGGAGAGGCCGCCAATGTGGACAGTAATGTCGGGGTCGGAGGCAATGAAGGCTGCCGGCGGGTTCACCTTCAGCGGCCGGTAGACATCGTCTTCGATGATCAGCGCCCGGTGATTGCGGGCGATGTCGGCAAGCGCCCGCCGCCGTTCGGCGTCGAGCGTGATCGTGGTCGGATTGTGCAGCGTCGGAACCAGGAACACGGCGCGCGGTCGGTGCTCGGCGCACATCGCCTCCAGCGCCGCGGGTCGCATTCCGCCACGGTCCATCGCCACCGGCTTCAGGGACAGGTCGAGCGAACGGCAGAGCGCGCCGATGCCCTGATAGGTGACGGCATCGGCGAGAATCGTATCGCCCTGGCGCGCCAGCGCACCGAGAACGCAGGCAAGACCGTGCTGCGCGCCGTTGGTCATGATGATCCGGGACGGCTCGCTGACGCCCGACGTGGGCGCCAGCCAGGCCGCCATCGCCTCGCGCGCCCAAGCGGGGCCTTCAGGCGCGTGAAAATCCTGCAGCGCGGCATAGCGCGGGTCGCTCGGCAGCTGGGGCATCAGCGTCGCCAGCGCCTGCAAATAGCCGGTTGTCGCCGGCCGGTTGACCGAAAGATCGATAAATCCCTGCTCATCGAGCGGCGCGGACTTGAAGCTCGCCGTCACCGACGGATCGGCGATGATTGAACCGCGCCCAGGTCTGCTCTGGACGAGACCCTGCTCCTGGAGGGCGGCAAAGGCGCGCGTAACCGTGGTGAGGTTTACGCCGGCCATGCGCGCGATGTCGCGCTGCGGCGGCAGCCGGTCGCCGGCAGCCAATCCGCCGTCGGCGATTTTTTCGGCGATCAGGTCGGCGATCTGACGATAGATCGGTACCTCCCCGGTTTTGAATTGCGTGCGCTCGAACATGCCTGACGATCGAATCCCTTCGGTCCGCGTTGTGCCACACCCAAAGGCATCATGCAATCTCGATCCCGGTGAAATTAGCTGTCGTACAATTGCGGCTTTAATTCGAAAAGTCGCATTTTGGCGATATTGACGAAAGGTAATGGCCAATGCTAGCCTAAAATAGCTGACTTGTATGGTCATACAATTTCATCGCCTCAAGCTTCGGCGGGCGGATGATCGAACGGAGGAGAACGACGATGGCAGTGCATTCCCTTAAACTGACGGCCCGCACATTGGCGGTGAGTTTCGCGCTCCTTCTCGCCGGCGCGGCGCATGCCGAAACGCTTCGCCTCTCGACCCTCAAGCAGCCGGGCTCCGAAGGCGCTGCGGCAGCCGAGAAATTCGCCAAGCTCGTGGCCGAGCGCACGCAGGGCCGCGTCGAGGTGAAGGTCTATCCCGCGAGCCAGCTTGGCGATTGGACCGAAGTTTATGAGCAGGTGATGCAGGGCGCCGTCGACATGGCCATGCAGCCGCTCGCTACCGCAGACGACAAGCGTCTCGCCATCACCTGGTTCCCTTATGCCTTCACCAATTACGACACCGCCAAGCAATCCCTGTCGCCCGGCGGTGCAGTGTTCGGCATCGTCAGCGCGGCGATCGCCGACAAGGGCCTGACGCCGCTCGGTGTTTATGGCGAAGGCATGGGCGGCGCGGGCTTTGCCAAGGCGGTCGAAGCGCCGGCCGATCCGGAGGCCAAACGCAATCTGAAGGTTCGCGTCTGGCCCGGCGGCACCACCCACCGCGTGCTGCTGGAGCGCTTTGGCTTCAACACGGCGACGCTGCCCTGGGCCGAACTCTACACCGGCATGCAGACCGGCGTCGTCGACGGCCAGATCGGTGGCACTGCGGGTATGGCGCTCGAGAGCTTCAAGGACATCACCAAGACGTGGGTCCAGTACAACGATCATTTCGAGGGCGACTGGTTCATCATCAATTCCGAGCGCTATGCGGGCCTGCCCGAAGCCGACCAGAAGATCCTTCTGGAAGCGGCCCAGGAGGTCAGCGCCGAGCGCTTCGAAGAGGTCAAGGAAGCCGACCAGCGCCACCTCGAGACCATGCGCACGGCCGGGATCGAGGTCGTTACCTTCGATGATGCGACGCTCGAAAAGCTCGCCGCCGTCGCCCGCAAGGATGTGTGGCCGCAGATCGCCGGCGAACTCGGTGAGGAGACGCTCGGACAGTTGAAGACCTCCCTCGGCCTCAACTGAGGCCTGCCTGCCGGGCCGGCCGGGCCGGCCCGGACTTTTCCGGCGTTGACGCGGGAGATTCCTCCTTCAGCAATGCCTTGCCAGGGGAATTTGGGAGGACGCTGAATGACGATCGATCACGGTCCGGGCGGGCATGCGGCCGAAAGCGTCGCCGTCCCCGGCGGCTTCCATCCGGGCGGCGTCAACACGCCGCCCTTCCTGAAAGGCACGGCGCTTGCCCTGTGGAACGCCAAGCTCCGGCTGCAGCGCATCGTCCTTCTCCTGTGCAGCGCGCTGCTGACCGTCCTTATCGCCGTGCAGGTCTTCACCCGCTATGTGATGGGCATTTCGCTCTTTGGCATCGAGGAACTGGCGAGCTTCATCGCCGTCTATATGTATTTCATCGGCGCGGCCCATGGCGCCTGGGAACGCGGCCACATCTCGGCAAGCCTCGTCGATCTCGTCTTTGCCGAAGGCCGCGTGCGTGCCGGCATCGCGCTCGTCGCGAATTTCATCACCGTTGTCCTCTCGGCCTGGATGAGCGTCTGGGCCTGGCAGTATCTCGCCTTCACGATCAAGCGCGGGACGATGTCGCTCGAGACCGGCATCTCCATGGTTTGGATCCACGGCATCATGCCGGTCGGGCTGTCGCTGATGACGCTCTATTTCGCCGTCGAACTCCTCGACAATTGGAGCCGCTTCCACAGGGGCGCGGCGCAATGAATCCGTTGATCATCGTCGACGCGATCCTCCTGACCCTGCTTCTGGTGATCGGCGTGCCGGTCCCGCTCTGCTTTGCCGGGGCGGTGCTGGTGCTGATGCTGTTCGGCGATCTCGGCGCCGCGACCTTCCTGATCGGCGCCGGCTATGCGAAAATGTCGTCGCTGGTCATCATCGCCATCCCGCTTTACATCCTCGCCGGCGGCATCATGAGCCAGGGCGGCATCGCCGGCAGGCTGGTCGACCTTGCCGATTCGATCTTCGGCCGCACGCGCGGTGGCCTCGGCATCGTTGTCATCATCGCCACGGCCGTGTTCGGCGCCATATCAGGCATGGCCTCCTCGGCGGTCGCGGCGATCGGTACGATCATGATCCCGCGCATGGAAGAACGCGGCTACGATCGCGGCTACGCCACCGCACTGGTTTCGGCCTCCGCGGTGCTGGCGCTGCTCATTCCACCGAGCGCCTCGATGATACTCTATGGGTGGGTGACCGGCACCTCGATCCTGGCCTGCTTCCTGGCGCCGGTCTTGCCGGGCCTGCTGCTTTGCGCATTCCTAGGCTTCTGGAACTACGTTCTGACCCGCAAGATGAAGCTGATCGAGCCGGAAAAGGTGAGCGGAAAGGAATTTGTTCGTCAGGTCGCCTCGCGCACGAAGCGCGCCGGCTTTGGGCTCGCAATGCCCCTTATCATTCTCGGCTTCATCTATGGCGGCGTCACCACGCCGACGGAAGCCGCCGCGGTTGCAGTGGTCTATGCCGTGCCGGTTTCCCTCTATATCTACCGTGACATCAACTGGCGCGATCTTGGCGAAGTGTTCTGGCGCGCCGGGCAGACCACCGGCGTGCTCCTGGTGCTGATCTTCTTCGCCGCCATGCTGGCGCGAGTATGGACGATGGAGAACGTGCCACAGCAGATCATGGACGGTTTCCTGACGATCAGCGACGAACCAATCGTGCTTTTGCTGCTCGCCAATCTGTTTCTCATGGTCATCGGCATGTTCATGGAGGATGTTAGCGGCATCCTGCTCGCCTCGCCGCTGCTAATGCCGGTCATGTTGCAGGCGGGCGTCGACCCGATCCATTTTGCCGCCATCATCGCCACCACTCTCGGAATGGGGCTGATTACGCCTCCGACCGCGCCGATCCTCTATTTCGCGGCGCTGATCGGCAAGACCTCGTTGGGGCCGATGCTGAAACCGAGCCTGGTGTTCGTGTTCCTCGCCTATATGCCCGTAGTGCTGCTCACCACGTTCATCCCGGGCCTCTCCATGGCGCTGCCGCGGCTGGTGCTTGGCCTGCCCTGAAAAAACATCCCCAAGTTATGGCCGAGTCATCCTTCCCGCCTTCCTCGAGATGGCTGCTGACGTCCGATGTCAGCTTCGACAAGGATTCGGCCCCACCTTCCCGAAAGGTGTCGGACGCGCCTTAATCGCGTTTGTCCAAACTTTGCCGTTTGCGCTACGGCTGCAGTCCCCCCCAAAGCAGCCATTGAGAGGCATGTGCTTGCTCCTAACTTGGGAAAACCGCGCTCTTTCTAACGCGGTCACCCGCTGCGCCAACTCGCCTTGCAGACAGCCTGACCGCCATCATCACGAAGGCGCTTCGAGCGCTCGAACCGCCGGCATAGCCGGAAGGCTCACCTCTTCTGCGACCGAGAAGAACGTGAAGAATCTCACCCGACTGAGACATGGAACGCTCCATCGCGGTGTAATCCGAGCCGATGCCCCGGCCGGCTCGGTCGCGTCACAAGTGCCGACTTTCCCGGCGCCTCTCCAGAACCGCCGTTCGCGCTACGGCTTGAATTTGCGCTACGGCTTGAATTGGACTTAAAGCGGAGGTCTCCCTCGGCTGATTTTTTACGCCCAAGACCCACAGGAGACGCTTCGTCAGAATCGTCTGCTCGCTTCCTAAGGCAAACCTTGCACTCCTAGCCCAGGTATGCCCACGACCAGCCTGACTTTCGATACGACCCTTCACCGCGAAAGAGACCAGTCTGGACCTCTTCTTGACGTAGATGCCGTATAGGCTACAACTTTATCTTGTGCCGTGACCTCCCGAAGCCGGAGAAGCGCCGTGTATTGCAAATCTTTCGAACTGCGTGAGGCGGTGGCGCACGCCGTGTCCTGCGCCGCAGCCGTTTTCTCTTCTGCCCGCACAGCTTTCATGATGCTTCGCCCCGGTAGAGAAATGCTCGCCGCGGCTCTCCTGCTCGGACTTTGCGCCACCGCAAGCGCTGACAACGTGCTTTTCGAGAACGTCCGCATCTTCGACGGAAAAGGCGCCGCGCTCTCCGCTCCGTCGAACGTGCTGGTCCAGGGCAATGTGATCGAACAGATCTCGACGGATCCCATCGAGGCCGAAGGCGTCCAGCGAATCCCAGGCGACGGGCGAACGCTGATGCCGGGGCTGATCGATGCGCACTGGCACGCGATGCTGATCGCGACTGGCCCGCTCGACACGATGAACGACATCGGCTTCGCCACTCTCGCCGCCGGCGACGAGGCGACGGATACGCTGATGCGCGGCTTCACCACCGTTCGCGACGTGGGGCGACCGGCGTTCGGCCTCAAGCGCGCGATCGACCAGGGCATTATCGAGGGGCCGCGCATATATCCGTCCGGCGCCATGATGACCGTGACCAGCGGTCATGGCGATTTCCGCCAGATGAGCGATCTGCCCCGGAAGCCAGGCTTGTTCACCCCCATGGAGATAAACGGCGGCAG
>NZ_AHAM01000217.1 GCF_000236565.1 Mesorhizobium alhagi CCNWXJ12-2
CGGCTGCCGAGGCTTGCGTGCCGGTCAGGTCGTCAAACTTTTCCACCAGCACGCGGGGAATTTTGGGCGCGCCCGGACCGATTTGTGGCGGGCTCCACCACCACGCGCCGGCAGCCACTGCCGTAGCCGCAACCACCGCCAGAAGCCCAATCCACAGCCCGGCCGCCTTCGGTCGTGCGGAGATTGCAGCGGCCACCGAAGCAAGGGGAATTGCCGGAAGGTCTGTGGTGGGCGGTAGCGATCGAAGGGAAAAAGCAGGGACGTAGCCACCTTTCGGAATCGTGATGAGAACCGGGTCGGCTTGTCCCGCCGTGAAATAGTACCGCTCGAGCGAGCGGCGCAGGTGACCGGCTTCGATGCGGACAATCGGATCCGATTGTGGGTCGAAGGAAACATCGCGGCCGAACACTTCGACGGCGATCGAGTAGGCCTTGATCCGGCCATCGCGCCCCGACAGCGTCTCTTCCACCACATAACTGAGGAAACGGTGCTCGCGGTCAGTCGCCTCAAAGTCGGCGCTGTTCAAGATCCGGTGAAGCTGGGCGCGACAGTCCTCCGCGGGGAGATCCCGCTCCCTCGCCGCGGGTGCTTCCGACTGGACCACCGAAACCCCCACCTATTCTTTAGTACATTCTTAAGTAAGCGATCTTTGCCGGACTCTTTTCCATGTAAATTACGTGTCCGCCCCACGTAACTTACATGCTGCTGGTCGCATCATCAACGGTCTCGGCCTAGTCTGGCGCAATCAACGGATCGCGCCAATGGCACCGGAAAGCGGGTCGAACAAGCGAGAAGCGTTCTCGGCGGCACTTCGCCGATATCCGCAATATGAACTGGCGATCCGCAGGCTGATGGCCCAAAGCGAGGCTTTTTGCGACATGTGCGAGGAACTCGCGGAAGCCGAGTTGGCGCTGTCGAAGGTCGACCGGGTTGCATCGGCTGTGCGTGAGGCAAGGAGGGCCGAATGGCAGGATTTGATAGATCGGCTGGTCGCGGAAGTCGGGACTGCACTGCTGGACAAGGACATTGTCGTGAAACCGCGCGCAGGCCGATGATCCATTTGACAAACACGAAGGAGAACACCATGAATATCTCGCGTCGAACCCTTTCCATGGGAGGCGCCAGCCTGCTGGCCGCGACCTCGCTCAGCTCGACCGCCGCATTCGGCGAAGGCCTGATTTCGGACCTGATCGAAGGGTCGGATGAATTCGGCCTCGCTGTAGAGGCCTATATCTACGGTTATCCGCTGGTCACGATGGAGATGACCCGTCGAGTCATAACCAATGTCGCCGAGCCCAAGGGAACGAGGGCTCCGATGGGCCATCTTATTAAGCTGCGGGAGTACCCGAACGCCAAGTTCCGGGACGTCACCGCGCCGAACGCGGACACGCTCTACACGACAGCCTTCTTCGACGTCGGCGACGAGCCCTGGATCGTCAGCCTGCCGGACATGAACGACCGCTATGCGCTTTTCCCGATGCTGGATGGCTGGACGACCGTATTCGATGTTCCCGGAAAGCGGACCACCGGAACGGGAGCTCAGACTTTCGCCGTCACAGGCCCCGGATGGGAAGGCACGCTGCCGGAAGGAGTCAAGCAATACAAGTCGCCAACCAGCATCGTCTGGCTGCTCGGCCGCATCTACTGCACTGGTACGCCCGAGGACTATGCCGAGGTCCACAAGCTTCAGGACGAAGTGAATCTCTATCCGTTGAGCGCATGGGGCAAGGAGTGGACACCGCCCGCAGGTAAGGTTGATCCTTCGATTAACATGAAGACGGCGGTTCGCGATCAGGTAAACAACATGGATGCGGTCGAGTACTTCACCCTCCTCGCCGAGCTCCTGAAACGCAATCCCCCCAACGAGGCCGACGCGCCGATGCTGGAGAAGCTGGCGCAGATCGGCATCGTTCCCGGGCAGGACTTCGACAAAACGAAGTTCGATCCGGCCTTCGCCAAGCGCGTTCCCCAGATCGGCTTCGCCAAGATCATGCTGCACTTCAAGTTCAGCGATGGCGACGTCAAGGACGTTGATGGCTGGGGCTTCACAACCAAGACCGGCATCTACGGCGCCAACTACATCCAGCGGGCGCTTGTCACTGCCATCGGGCTTGGCGCCAATCGGCCGCAGGATGCGATCTATCCAACATCGTTGAAGTCTGGTGGCGGTCTGATCAAGCGGAAATATGACGGTTCGGAAAAATACGTTCTGACCTTCAAGAATGGCCTGACGCCGCCCGTCTCCGGCTTCTGGTCGCTGACCATGTATGACGAGAACTACTTCTTCGTCGACAACCCGCTGAACCGCTATTCGATCAGCGCGCGCCAGCCGCTGAAGGCCAATGCCGACGGGTCTATAGATATCCTGATCCAGCACGAATCCCCCGGCGCCGACAAGGAGTCAAATTGGTTACCGGCGCCGGAGGGTAAGTTCATCCTGATGATGCGGCTCTATTGGCCAAACGAGAGCAATCCTTCGATCATCGACGGATCCTGGACGATCCCGCCGGTGAAGAAGACCGGCTGATCATCTGCTGACCTTAACCGAACGTCTGCTGCTTCAACGGAGGGGAAGACCATGACGACTAGACGGAACCTGCTGCTGGCAGCCACGGCCGTCGCGGCAACGGCGGTGCCGCTCAGACCACGGCCGGCGCGGGCAGCCGATGACGTGGCCGATTTTCTGTTCGTTCAGACCGCGAGCGCCATGACATTCGACAAGCCGACGAGCAAGCTGACGCTCGAAGGTATCGGCGCCACGACGTGTTCTTCTCGGACCGCCCCGAGCGCATTGCTGGGAACATGGATACGACGGCTTTCGTACCGTTCTGGAGCAAGGGCAAGGACTGCTCCTTTCCGATCCGCCGAACGCCGACTTGTCGCGTTCCTCGAAGCGGACAAGCTCCAGCAGGTTGTCGTCGTCCTGGAGGGTCCGGAACTGAACGGCAATGACCTGACCCATACGGTGAAGGTGGTTGGCGAGATGCCGGAGAAGGGCTCCGAGGTTTCCGTGTTCATCGACATCATCGGCATGCCGTTGACGCCGCTTTCCTATGCGGGCGCGGCAAGGCGCGGCTTCCGGCAGGCGGTTCTTTATTGACATCTGCCTGAGACGCGGCATCGACCTTCAGACGATCCTGACCGCAGCCGCTTCAGCTAACTCGAATCGATTCGATCGCTCATCGAACAATAAAGGAGTACGGCAAATGTTGACGAAGCGGGATCTACTTCGCTCAGCCGCGGTGGTCGTCGCCGGCGCCGCGATTGCAAGACCCAGCCTGCTGATGGCGCAGAGCTACCCTGACATCGTCGAGGCCAAAGACATCGCCGAGGAAGGCTTCATCTACGGCCTGCCGCTCGTGATGAATTATGCGGTAATGCACGAGTTCGCCGTCGACAAGAACTCGGGGCAGTTCAAGGCACCGTTCAACGAACTCGACAACATGAGCCATGTAGCCACCCCGGAGGACACGGCAATCGTCACGCCGAACAGCGACACGCCATACTCCATATTGTGGCTGGATCTGCGTGCCGAGCCGATGGTGATCTCCGTGCCGGCGGTGGAGAAGGAGCGCTATTATTCGGTGCAGTTGATTGACGGCAATACCTACAATTTTGGCTACATTGGCAGCCGTGCCACGGGGAGCGATTCGGGCTCCTATCTCGTTGCCGGACCAGACTGGAAAGGCGAGAAGCCCGCCGGCATCAAGCAGGTCTTTTCTTCGACCACTCCGTTCGTGTTCGCCAACTTTCGGACCCAGCTTATCAACCTCGAAGATTTGCCGAATGTGGAAAAGATGCAGGCCGGCTACAACGTGCAGCCGTTGTCGACCTTCCTAAAGCAACCTGCACCCCCAGCCGCACCGAAGATCGAGTTCCTGCCGGCAACAACGCAGGGAATCAAAGACAACTTCTTCGACTATCTCGATGCCGCCCTCGAGTTCGTGCCAGCCACGGAAGAGGACAGAGCTATCCGTGCCAAGCTCGCACGGATTGGTGTGGGCCCCGGTAAGTCATTCGATTTCAAGGACCTTCCAATCGCTCACAAGCTGGAAATCGGCCTTGGCATGAAGGATGGCGATGAGAAGGTCGCCAAGTTTGCTGCCAGCGGAAACAAAATCATCAACGGCTGGAGCGTCGGTTCGTTCTTTGGCGACCGCAACTTTTACAAGGGAGACTGGCTGAAGCGCGCCGCAGCCGCCAAGGCGGGGCTCTACGGGAACGATGCCGTGGAAGCCATGTATCCCTTTACCCGGACCGATGCGACAGGCGAAACACTCGACGCCAGCAAGCACAACTACACGATCACCTTTCCCGCCGGGCAACTCCCACCGGTGAACTCCTTCTGGTCGGTGACGATATATGACGGCAAGAGCCAACTCCTGATCAAGAACCCGATCAATCGCTATCTCATCAACTCGCCGATGTTGCCGGGCATGAAGAAGAACGAGGATGGTTCGCTCACCGTCTATATCCAGAAAGACAGCCCCGGCGCGGACAAGGAGGCAAATTGGCTGCCTGCGCCCAACGACACAGTCTATCTCGTGATGCGGTTGTACTGGCCGAAGAGCGAAGCGCCTTCAATTCTACCGGTCGGCGAAGGCACATGGCAGCCGCCCGGTATCAATGTGGCGCAATAATTGTCCCGACCATGAATTATCCCGACCATGCTGATGCCTGGCGTCGGATGTCGAAGAGGAGAGAGCAATGATGCGCACGACGAAACTGCTTTGCGCCACCGCCGCCGTGGTACTGATGGGCTTGGGCACCGCTTCCGCCGACGCGCCGAAGATGAAGATGAAGATGACGCCGCCGCTACCGGATTCGATCACCACACCGGAGAGTGTGGACACCAGGATTGGCACGCTGAACTTCTTCGATGGCTTCCCGGATGACGCCACGTCGGAGAAGATCTACGACAATCTCGATTTCATGCGCGGCGTCGATGCTTTTCTCAACGCTATGCCAGGTGCATCGGTTGAAGCCCTGCGGATTGGACTGGCCAGTCAGGGGGCCGACAACAACCAGACCATCCTGATTTTCGAAAACCTCATGGACTCGCGTTCGCTGTTCCTGACTGGCAACACCGAGAGCATCTACAATCTGATGTGGCTGGACACCAAGGCCGGCCCGCTGGTCATAGAGACGCCGCCCAACATCCTGGGCATGATCGACGATCACTGGTTCCAATATGTCGGCGATGTCGGCAATGCCGGCCCGGACAAGGGCAAGGGCGGAAAATACCTGCTTTTGCCGCCGGGTTACGAGGGCGAGGTCCCCGAAGGTTATTTCGTATTGCGGACGTCGACCTACGGAAACCTGTTCTTCTGGCGCGGCTTCCTTGAGAATGGCAGCACTGCGACCGCGGTCGAAAACACCAGGAAGTTTGCCAAGGTTTATCGCCTTTCGAAAGCCGACAACCCACCGCCGATGAAGTTCATCAATTCCTCGGGCAAGGAGTTCAACACCATCCATGCCAATGATTTCCATTTCTACGAGGAGGTTAACGACATCGTCCAGTACGAGCCGAACGAGGCCTATCACCCGGAAGTCCTGGGACAACTCGCGGCCATCGGCATCGAAAAGGGCAAACCCTTCGCGCCCGACGAGCGGATGAAGAAGATCCTCACCGAAGCCGTGGCCGTCGGCAATGCGACGGCGCGCACCATCGCCTTCAAGCCCCGCATGAAGGACGCCTACTATTATCCTGATAGCGCCTGGGTCACCGGCTTTGTCGGCGGTAGCTACGAGTTCCTTCTGCAGCCCGGCGTTCGTTATCTGGATGCCCGCGTCCTGTTTCACTATCTTGCAACGGGCATCACGCCGGCCATGGCGATCAAGCGCGTCGGCATCGGTTCGCAATACGCCGGCGCCATGACGGACAAGGACGGCAAGCCGTTCGGTGGCGGCAAGACCTACAAGGTGCACCTGCCGCCAAACATTCCGGCAAAGGAATTCTGGTCGTTCGTCTTGTATGACAACCAGACGCGTTCGATGCTGCAGACAGACCAGCAATTTCCGAGCATCGGCAGCGACAAGAAAGACATCCTGATCAACGCGGACTCCTCGGTCGATGTCTGGTTCGGCCCCACAGCACCGGAAGGCCATGAAGCCAACTGGGTGCAGACGGTTCCCGGCAAGGGCTGGTTTACGCTCCTTCGCCTCTATGGTCCTCTGGAGTCATGGTTCGACAAGAGCTGGAAGCCGGGTGAGATCGAGCTCGTAAAGTAGGGGATACGGTGACACCATTGGCAGATCGGGAGCTTTCCGCCCCCGAAAGCAGACCGCAAACCGCCCGCGCAGGAGGGGATTCCACATGACGATTGGCAGAAGCGTAGCTTCGATGCTTGCCGCGACCGCGATTATGCTGGTCGCACCGGCTGTCAATGCAGCCGATGTCGGGGTAGAGGCAGCCCCGCTCGACGATGCAATCCCAGGCAGGGAATGGACCTTCAGCGTAGCGCCCTATTTCTGGGGTGCTGGGCTTGAAGGCGACGTCGGTCTGTTCGGTCGTGACCCGGTCGACATCGACATGAGCTTCGGCGACATCTTCGACAATTTGAAGTTCGGCGGCATGGTTGTCGGGGAAGCGCACAATGGAACCTGGGGGCTTCTGGTCGATGTAATCTACGTCAAGATCGAGGATGAAGAATCGGTTACGCGGCCTATAGCGGGCGTCCCCGTCAGCCTCGACGCCAGCGTCGAGACCAGCAGCCTGACCGCGACCATCATGGGCGAGTACCGCGCCGTCTCCCAGCCGACGGCGACCGTGGACCTGATGGCCGGCGCCCGCATCTGGAGCGTCGACAACGACATTGAAATCAGCCTGTCGGCTGGCGGTCCGCCGCTCGCCGCCTTCAGCGGCAGCGATGGAAGCACCTGGGTGGACCCGATCGTCGGGATCAAGGGACGCCTCGACATCGATCCGTCCTGGTACGTTGCCGGATGGGGCATGGTTGGCGGCTTCGGCGCGGCTTCCGACGTTACATGGGACGTGTTCGGGGGCGTCGGTTATCAATGGAACGAGTGGCTGTCGCTTGTCGCCGGCTACCGTGCGATGGGCGTCGACTACGAAGATGACGGCTTTGTCTATGATGTCGTCCAGCAGGGGCCCGTGCTCGGCGCTGTAATGAGATTCTAGGCAAAGAGCACGATCCGACGACGGCTGGTTTGCGCTCCTCGAAGCTTCATGAAAACGAACTGCTTGCCTTGGCATACCGCCTCTTCAAGCGACCGTGTCTTCGCCAGATGCGCGGCAATGGCGCTGGCCAGCATGCAGCCGGTCCCGCGCATCGATCCGACAAGGCGGGGCGCATCGAAGCGGATTGGCTGTTGACGCGGCCGCAGCAGGATATCCGTGGATCGAAGTCCCGCAGCGTGGCCGCCCTTGATCAGCAAGGCCGGCGACCCAGCGTCCAATAGCCGTTGTCCTTGTTGCAACACCTCTTCGTCGTCCACAGCCGGTCGCGAGCCGGCGAGGACCGCCAGTTCGACGAGATTGGGTGTGACGAGACAGCAGAGCGGCATGAGATCTCGTGTCAGCGTGCCGATCGCGCCTGCCTCCAGAAGCGGTCTGCCCGAAGAGGAGGCCAGCACCGGGTCGAGCACTGCCGGTATAACCCGATTTTCGCGCAGCACCGCCGCAACGGCAGCGATGATCTGCTCCGTCGCGAGCATGCCGATCTTGATGGCCGCCACCTTATTGGCCTGCAGCGCGGCGCGCATCTGATCGGCCAACAAGCCGGGCGGCAAATGATGGGTTTCTAGGACGGCTTCATGCGTCTGAACCGTCACCGCGGTGACGGCGATGCAGGTGCGTACGCCGAGGGACGAGATCGTCTCGATATCGCGAGCTATGCCGGCGCCGCCGCTTGAGTCGGATCCGCCGATGACCAGCACATGCGGTTCCCCGCTCAACGCCATCGCTTCGTCTTTTCGATCCACTCGCGTGTTCGCGCTTCCGGGTCGGCATTCAATGTTATGTCGGTCACCACAGCGGCGCTGTCGGCGCCGGCCGCAAAGACGCTTTCGAGCCGGGCGGGGTTGAGGCCGCCAATCGCAACCAGCGGTGTCGTTGCGACCCGGCGTTTCCATTCGCCAATCCGTTCGAGCCCCTGCGGCGCCCATTTCATCTGCTTCAGTACGGTCGGATAGACCGGGCCGAGCGCGATATAGTCCGGTCTGGCGGCAAGTGCCGTTTCGAGTTCGAAATGGTCATGCGTGCTGAGGCCGAGACGGAGACCTGCCGCCTTTATCCGGGAAAGGTCCGCCGCCTGCATGTCCTCTTGGCCGAGGTGGATGAAGTCGCAGCCTTCCTCGATCGCCAGCCGCCAGTAATCATTGATGATGAGCTGGCATCGGTGTCGGGCGCACAAGACCTTGGCGCTTCGGATCTCCGCGCGCAGCCTGGCCTCGTCCAGATCCTTGATGCGAAGCTGCACCAGCCTGACGCCGAGCGGCGCCAGCCTTTCGATCCAGGCGGCGCTGTCGACGATCAGATAAAAGGGATCGAGTCTCATTGGAACACCGCCCGGCCAATTGTCGGCGTCGACGGGACGGCGACGTCGCGCGGCTCGAGCAATCCCGAGCGATAGGCTTCCCGGCCGGCATCGACTGCATTGCCAAACGCCCGCGCCATGCCGACAGGGTCGGCGGCCTTGGCCACCGCCGTGTTGAGGAGAACCGCGTCGAAGCCGAGTTCCATCACCAATGCAGCATGTGATGGGCGGCCGAGACCCGCATCCACGATCAGCGGGATATCCGGGAAATGGCCGCGCATCGAGCGGAGCGCGGTGGCATTCACCGGCCCGAGCGCCGAACCGATCGGCGCGCACCACGGCATCAAGACCTTGCAGCCCACCGCGAGCAGCCGCTCGGCGACGACAAGATCATCCGTGGTATAGGGAAACACTGCAAAATCGTCTTCGCACAGGACTCGTGCGGCCTCGACCAGGCCAAAGACATCCGGCTGCAGCGTATCATGATTGCCGATCACCTCGAGCTTGATCCAGTTCGTGCCAAAAACGTCGCGCGCCATCTGTGCGGTCGTGACAGCTTCCTTGACGGAGTGGCAACCGGCGGTGTTGGGCAGGATGCGTAGCCGCAGGGATTGGATGAGAGACCAGAATTTTTCCCCACTGCGGCCGCCTGCCATTTCGCGGCGCAACGAGACGGTCACCACGGATGCCCTGGATGCCTTGACCGCATCCGCAAGGATGGCGGGCGAGGGGTATTGCGCGGTGCCTAGAAGCAGGCGCGAGGGAAGTTTCGTTCCGTAAAGATCGAGCATCGAGGTCACCCGCCTTGCATGGGTGCGAGGATTTCGATCCGGTCGCCGTCGTTCAACTGGAACCGCGCCCGCGCCGTCGCATGCACGACGTCGCTGTTCACGGCCGTTGCGAGCCAATTGCCCTCATAGTCGAGGACGGCAAGCAGTTCCGCCAGCGTGGCAGCGTCGATTTCATGCGCTTCGCCGTTGACTATCAGTTTCATCAGCATACTCCGCTGGTTTGTCAGAACGGAAAACAAGGTCGGCCGCCCGTTGCGCCATGGCCGGGGCAAGAAGAAAGCCGTGACGGTAGAGCCCGTTGATCGCGACGGTTCTGCCTTGTCTTTCGACGCGCGGCAGATTGTCGGGATAGGCCGGGCGAATGCCGACGCCGGTCTCAACGATCGCGGCTTCGCCGAAGGCCGGGTGAACGGAATAGGCCGCGTTCAGAAGCTCCATCATTGACCGCCCCGTGATTGGTTCCGCTGAACGGCTCTCGATCATTGTTGCGCCCGCCATGAAATGGTGATCAGCGCGCGGTGCCAGATAGAGCGAAAAGCGCGGGTGCAGCAGCCTGACCGGCCGCGCCAGCGAGACGTCCGGTGCGCACAGGATCACCATCTCGCCGCGCACACCGCGAAGCCTTTCATCGCCGGCCGCCATTCCCGTGCAGTCGATCTCGTATTCAAAGCCCGCTACGTGCCGAGCGTCGATTCCGAAGCGGAATTCGACGCCTCTTTCGGCGAGCTTTTCATGCAGGGCCGCCATCGCACGGCGCGGATCGAGATGGGCTTCGCCTGGAAAAAACAGCCCGCGATGGAAACGGCCGGCCAGATCAGGTTCCAGGAGCGTGATTTCGTCTTCATCGACCCACTGGTAGCCCGAGGTGCGGCTTGCAAAACGGTCGAGTTCGCCCGCATCCCGCGGCATCGCCACGACAAGCGTTCCGGCCCGGGTGACGTGACCCGGCAGCGCTGCATCCCACCAGTCGGCGGCATCACGCCCGAGATCCAGCACCGGCTGCTCCGCGCTCTCACGCTCGCACCATGGCGCCAGCATGCCGCCGGCCATCCATGATGCGTTGCCGCCAAGGCAGTGCCGGGTCTCAACGACGGTCACCGCCGCCCCGCGGGCGGCGAGTTCGAAGGCGGCGGTGAGGCCGGCGACGCCGGCCCCTTTGACCAGCACCCTCATGACTGCTCGCTGGTCTCGTTCACCGGCACATAGAGGTCGCCGCCCTCGCGGTATTTTGCCGCCATCGCCGCCATGCCCTCTTTCTGCGCCTCAGCCCGAATGTCGTGAGAGATGCGCATCGAGCAGAATTTCGGGCCGCACATGGAGCAGAAATGCGCCAGCTTGTGCGCCTCCTTCGGCAGGGTCTGATCGTGGAAGGAGCGCGCCGTTTCGGGGTCGAGCGACAGGTTGAACTGGTCTTCCCAGCGAAACTCGAACCGCGCCCGCGACAGCGCATCGTCGCGGAGCTTCGCCGCAGGATGGCCCTTGGCGAGATCGGCGGCGTGCGCGGCTATTCTGTAGGTGATGACACCGGTCTTGACGTCGTTGCGGTCGGGCAGGCCGAGATGCTCCTTGGGCGTGACGTAGCAGAGCATGGCTGTTCCGAACCAGCCGATCATGGCAGCGCCGATGCCGGACGTGATGTGGTCGTAGCCCGGCGCGATGTCCGTCGTCAGAGGTCCGAGCGTGTAGAAGGGCGCCTCACCACAGACGTCGAGCTGCTTGTCCATGTTCTCTTTGATCTTGTGCATGGGAACATGGCCCGGTCCCTCGATCATGACCTGGCAATCCTTGGCCCAGGCGATCTTTGTCAGTTCGCCAAGCGTTTCCAGTTCGGCGAACTGCGCCGCATCATTAGCGTCCGCGATTGAACCGGGACGAAGGCCGTCTCCGAGTGAGAAGGACACGTCGTAGGCTCTGGCGATGTCGCAGATTTCCTCGAAATGCTCGTAGAGGAAGCTTTCGCGGTGATGATGCAGGCACCATTTCGCCATGATGGAGCCGCCGCGCGAGACAATGCCGGTGACCCGGTCGACCGTCAGCGGGATGTAATGCAGCCGCACGCCGGCATGGATCGTGAAATAGTCGACACCCTGTTCGGCCTGTTCGACCAGCGTGTCGCGGTAGATTTCCCAGGTCAGGTCCTCGGCGACGCCGCCGACTTTTTCGAGTGTCTGGTAGAGCGGCACTGTGCCGATTGGCACCGGCGAATTGCGGATGATCCATTCGCGGATGTTGTGGATGTTGCGGCCGGTCGACAGGTCCATAACGGTGTCGGCACCCCAGCGGATCGCCCAGACCATCTTTTCCACCTCTTCGGCCATCGACGAGGTGACGGCGGAATTGCCGATATTGGCGTTGATCTTCACCAGGAAATTGCGGCCGATGATCATCGGCTCGCTCTCGGGGTGGTTGATGTTGGCGGGAATGATCGCCCGCCCGCCCGCCACCTCGTCGCGGACGAATTCCGGCGTGACGAAGTCGGGGATCACGGCGCCGAAGGCTTCGCCGTCGCGCAGCAGGCTGCCACGCACGATCTCGCGGCCGAGATTCTCGCGGATGGCGACGAATTCCATCTCCGGAGTAATGATGCCGGCGCGCGCATAGGCAAGCTGCGTCACCGCCTTGTCGGCTTTGGCCCTGAGTGGCCGGTGGCGGGCGGGAAATTCGGGCGTCAGCCGTTCACCTGATGCGAACCCGTTATCCTCTGGCCTGACACTGCGGCCTTCCGTGAATTCGACATCGCCGCGCGCCTTGATCCATCCGTGCCGAAGCCGGGCAAGGCCGTTCTCGATGCTCGTTTCGACGGTCGGGTCGGTATAGGGGCCGGACGGATCATAGACGGTGACAGGCGGTTCGCCTGCCGTCGGATGGACGGCGATTTCCCGCATTGGCACCCTGATCTGCGGGTGGATCAAGCCGGGTTTATGGACTTTCCTCGAGGCGGGCAGCGGTCCCGTCGAAACGGCGGGGTTGATGGCATTCATTTGAGGCTCCTTTGCTCATGCATTGGAGACCCAGTTCTGTGCCGGAAGGATGAAAAGACGCTCTGGCCTGCCTGCTTACAGGTTTTCGGGCATAGAGTCCCGCAAAGCGCTTGCACCGTCCCTACGCCAGTATGAACTGGATCAGGTTCAACGGGTCACTGCGCCGCGAAAGCCAGCAGTATCTCAGCCCCTTGCCGGGACTCCCCTGGTGAATAAATGGAGTTGAACGGGAGCTCACGATTTTGTCAAGCGCATTCGGCCGATCATCAAGCCCGCTCAAGCCTGAAGGAAGAACTGGCGCGCGTGGGAGCAAGCTACTCGCCGGAGGCGAGCAACGGGCTCGGCGCTCCTAGCCTAGTGCCCGTCCATAAACGCCTGTTTTTCCAGGTGTTAGAGGGC
>NZ_AHAM01000216.1 GCF_000236565.1 Mesorhizobium alhagi CCNWXJ12-2
AGCATCGATTTCGTATCCGCCTTCGCCGAAGATCGCGGCCGCAATCGCGTGATAGAGGGAATTCCCCGGAGCCGTCGTCTTCTTGATCCACATGGCGGCCTTTGCGTAATCCCCGCTGAAATAGGAACAAAGGGCCAGAATCGACTCGTAGTACGCGAACGGGCCCGGGTTGCGGTCACGCGCTTCTTCCACCAATGGGCAACCGTCCTCCCAGTTTCCTGACAAGGCCAGGCGCGTCCCGAAGCCCCCCATGAGTTCGGTGTCGTTCGGGTTGATCGCCAGAGCCTGCTCGCCCACTCGTCTCCCCGCGTCAAATTCCTTGCTGAAGAAAAGCGCGGACATTTCCGCATGCAGCGCGCGCACATTGCGGGGGTCCAACTCCACCGCGTGG
>NZ_AHAM01000215.1 GCF_000236565.1 Mesorhizobium alhagi CCNWXJ12-2
GCCCCATGACCAGAACAGCGCCGCCAGGGTCACGTCGATCACGATCAGCGTCGTGGCGATGAAGGCCACTTCGCCACTCAGCAGGCCAAAGCCGCTGTCGATATAGCGGGTGAAAACCTCGAGAAAGCGATCGATGACGCCAGTGCCGCCCATATCGTTAGCGCTCCGCCGGTTGAGCGGGGGCTGGCGGCGTCGCAGTCGGCACGTCTGGCACGCGCTCCGCTGGACGCGCTCCGGGTGCGAGGAAGCGATCGCGGTTCTCGGCCCAAGCGCGCAGGCAAGCGGAATCGCGTGGTCCTGCCTCTCCGAGAGACTGGCAGCGGATCAGCTCGTCGCGCAGGGGATCAGTGGATGTCGCAGCGGGCCGGCTCGAGGTCAGGCCCTCGGCCGGCTCCTCCTTCCGGCTCATCTCAATCGCGGTCGCGGTTATCGCGACTGCGACAAAGACGATGGCGCCAATCCGCGCGAGCACCTTGCCATCCATGGCTACGCCCTCAGTTGCCGCTGTTCGGGAACATCCGGGCGTTGCCGGGCTGATAGCCGGAGCCAGGCGTCAGAAACCGCCGGCGCTGCTCGCGGCCCTGTTCCGCGGCCGCGGCGCGCTCCGCCTCGGAGAGGGCGTGTGCCCGGCCGTTGGCCGCGACCACGGCTGTAAGGTCGGCGAGTTGCTGCGCCTGGAGCGCGAGGAGCTGGTTACCGGCCTGGGTCGCCTGAAGCGCCCCGTTCGCGCCTTGGCTCTGTCCGACAAGCGCTGACATCTCTGCGCGGTTGGTATCGATGTTGCCAACCACTCCCGCCTGCACACGCATGGCGTCCTGAAGGCCGCCGACGGTGTTCTGCCAGCGCTCGCGAGCCTGGGCGACGAGCTGCTGATCGGAGGCCGACATTGAGGCGTTGCCGTAGGTGGTCTGGAACGCCTGATCGATGTTCTGGACGTTGTAGGCGATGCGCTGTGCTTCGCCGAGAAGCTGCTGGGTGCGCTGGACCGACTGCTGGAGTTGCTGAAGCGATGAGTGCGGCAGGCTCGTCAGATTGCGAGCCTGATTGATCAGCATCTGTGCTTCGTTCTGGAGCGAGGTGATCTGATTGTTGATCTGCTGAAGCGCTCGCGTCGCCGAGAGGAGGTTCTGGGCATAATTTGTTGGATCGTAGACGATGCGCCCGAACTGGGCGTATGCGGGAGCCGCCAGGAACGGGATCGTGGCGACGGAAACGGAGAGCAGCGCGGCGGCAAGGCGCATGCCGCGCGAAGGGTGCGGGTTCATGTGGACGTCTCCATGTTGTTGAGGTTGGGAATGAGGTCGACGGCCCAATCGAGGCCGCGCTGGCGCAGCCACGCCGCAAGGAAGTCTTCCAGTCCGTGGGCCGTCACGGTCTGCGTGATCGCAGTCTGATCCGTCTTTGACGATGTGGCGCAGAGGGCCAGCGCCACGTCCGACAAGCCGAGCTCGAACAGCCGGTTGCCCCGCCGGGACTGGCAGTAATAGTCGCGTTTGGGCATCGCCCGAGCGAGGATCTCGATCTGCCTGTCATTGAGTCCGAACCGCCGATAAATCGCGGTTATCTGCGGCTCGATGGCGCGCTCGTTCGGCAACAAGATGCGGGTCTGGCAGCTCTCGATGATGGCCGGAGCGATCGCCGAGCCGTCGATGTCGGAGAGCGATTGGGTGGCGAAAATGACGCTGGCGTTCTTCTTGCGAAGCGTCTTCAGCCATTCGCGGAGCTGGCCGGCGAAACCCTCGTCGTCGAGCGCGAGCCAGCCTTCATCGACGATCAGCAGGGTGGATCGACCGTCGAGGCGGTCCTCGATGCGGTGAAAGAGGTAGGCGAGCACGGCCGCCGCGGCGCCGGTCCCGATCAGGCCCTCGGTCTCAAACGCCTGGACAGTGGCTTCGCCCAAATGTTCGGCTTCGGCATCGAGCAGCCGCCCATAGGGGCCGCCGACGCAGAACGGCCGCAGCGCCTGCTTGAGGTCATTCGACTGGAGCAGGACCGACAAGCCCGTCAGGGTGCGCTCGTTGACCGGCGCGGAGGCGAGCGATGAGAGCGCCGACCAGAGATGCTCTTTCACGTCCGGCGTGATGGCGACGCTTTCGCGTCCAAGGATCGCAATCAGCCAGTCGGCCGCCCAGGCGCGCTCCGCGACATCGTCGATCCGGGCGAGCGGTTGAAGCGATACGCTGTCGTCGGCGCCTTCGGTGAGTCCGCCGCCGAGATCGTGCCAGTCGCCGCGCATGGCGAGTGCCGCGGCCCGGATCGAGCCGCCGAAATCGAAGGCGAAGACCTGGGAGCGCTCGTAGCGGCGAAACTGGAGCGCCATCAGCGCCAGCAGCACGGACTTGCCGGCGCCGGTTGGCCCGACGATCAGCGTATGGCCGACATCGCCGACATGGATGGAAAGGCGGAACGGGGTCGAGCCTTCGGTCTTGCCGAAGAGCAGTGGGGGCCCTGCCAGATGCTCGTCCCGTTCCGGTCCCGCCCATACCGCCGACAGCGGGATCATGTGGGCGAGATTCAATGTGCTGATGGGCGGCTGCCGTACATTGGCGTAGACATGCCCAGGCAGGCTGCCGAGCCAGGCATCGACCGCGTTGATGGTCTCGGGCATGGCGGTGAAGTCGCGGCCTTGAATGACCTTCTCGACGAGGCGCAGCTTCTCGGCGGCGATGCGCGGATCCTCGTCCCAGACGGTGATCGTCGCCGTCACATAGGCTTGGCCGGCATAATCGGCGCCGAGCTCCTGCAGCGCCATGTCGGCATCGGCCGCCTTGTTGGCTGCATCGGTATCGACTAGCACCGACGCCTCGTTGGTCATCACCTCCTTTAGGATGGACGCGATCGACTTGCGCTTGGCGAACCATTGGCGCCGGATCTTCGTTAGGAGTTTGGTGGCGTCGGACTTGTCGAGCAGGATGGCCCGGGTCGACCAGCGATACGGAAAAGCCAAGCGGTTCAGCTCGTCGAGGATGCCCGGTGTCGTGGCGCTGGGAAAACCGACGATGGTCAGGATGCGCAGATGCGTATCGCCGAGCCGCGGCTCGAGGCCGCCGGTGAGCGGCTGATCGGCGAGCAGCGCGTCGAGATACATCGGCGTCTCGGGCACGCGGACGCGGTGGCGTTTCGTCGAAACCGTCGAATGCAGGAAAGTTAGCGTCTCGGCGTCATCGAGCCATGCGCATTCCGGCATGAAGGCGTCGATGAGCTGGAGGATGCGGTCGGTGCGATCAACGAAGCCACGCAAGACCTCGTGGGCGTCGACCCCGGCGTGCTCGCGGCCCTCATAAAGCCAAGCCTCGGCGCGGGCGGCATCCTCGGCTGGTGGCAGGTAGAGGAAGGTAAGGAAGTAGCTCGACTCGAAATGCGCGCCGGCTTCCTCGAAGTCCGCCTTGCGTTCGGCGTCGACCAGCGCGGAGGCGCTGTCGGCGAACATGCTGGTGGGATAGGTCGCCGCTTGGTGCCGTTGCGCCTCGACGAAGATCGCCCAGCCGGAGCCAAGACGCCGAAAGGCGTTGTTGAGGCGTCCAGCAACCGCGATCAGCTCGGCCGGCACGGCGCTGTCGAGATCGGGACCGCGGAACCGCGCGGTGCGCTGCAGGCTCCCGTCCTTGTTGAGGACGACGCCTTCACCCACCAGGCCGGCCCAAGGTAGGAAATCAGCGAGCCGGCCATTGCGGTTGCGGTATTCAGCGAGGCTCATCATGACATGAACCACGGGGTACTGGTATGAACTAAATTGGGTGAATCGTCTGGGAGTTTAGAGGAATGATCAGTTGCTACATTCGATATGTCATTGATCCGTACAAGGTCTCCGAATTCGAGGCCTATGCCGCGATGTGGCTTGACTTGTTGCCGCGGTTTGGCGGCACTCTCCATGGATATTTTCTTCCATCCGAAGGTGAGAGCGACATCGCACTCACAATATTTAGCTTTCCAAGCCTTGCCGCCTATGAGCAGTATCGGAAAGACGCCAGCGTCGATCCCGACGTTCAGAAGGCACTCGAGTTCGCAAAAGAAACCCGCTGCTTTGTTCGATACGAACGATCCTTCTTCCGGCCGTTGCTTCCGAAGGGCGCGTAGATTGCTGGGAAGATTGATATTCGCGCACATGGGTTAGACACCGATATGGCCGGGAATGCGCAGGTGGCGGCGCACGACGTCGACGAATTGCGGATCGCGCTTGGCAGCCCAGACAGCCGCGAAGTGGCCGATCGCCCAGAGCCCGAGGCCGACCAGCCAGAGGCGCAGGCCGAGTCCGAGCGCCGCCGCCAGCGTGCCGTTGAGGATCGCAATTGAGCGCGGCGCGCCGCCGAGCAGGATGTGCTCGGTCAGCGCGCGGTGGACCGGGACTGAGAAGCCCGGAACCTCGACTATGGCCTCGGCCGACGTCGCCATCAGACCAGCGCTCCGCCGCCGAACGAAAAGAACGAGAGGAAGAAGCTCGACGCCGCGAAAGCGATCGACAGGCCGAAGACGATCTGGATCAGGCGCCGGAAGCCGCCTGAGGTGTCGCCGAAGGCCAAGGTCAGGCCGGTGACGATGATGATGATCACCGCGATGATCTTGGCGACTGGCCCTTCGATGGATTGGAGGATCGATTGCAACGGCGCCTCCCAGGGCATGGAGGAGCCAGAGGCGTGGGCGGCCGGCGCGAGCGCTAGGGTGAGAAAGGTGACGGAGGCCGCAGTCGCGATATGACGGCGGATGCGCATGGCACGCTGGATCATGACGGATCTCCTGTGGGGTGCTGGCTGGCGGGGATGACGCGGTAGTCGCCATCGGCGCCGAGCCCTTCGACGCGGGCGAGCTCGGCGAGCCGGCGCGAGGCGCCGCGGCCCGAGAGCACGGCCACGAGATCGATCGTCTCAGCGATCAGGGCGCGCGGGACGGTGACCACCGCTTCTTGAATGAGCTGCTCAAGGCGGCGCAGCGCGCCGATGGCAGTGCCGGCGTGGATTGTGCCGATACCGCCGGGATGGCCTGTGCCCCAGGCCTTCAGCAGGTCGAGCGCTTCGGCGCCGCGCACCTCGCCGATGGGGATGCGGTCGGGGCGCAAGCGCAGCGAGGAGCGGACAAGCTCGGAGAGTGAGACGACACCGTCCTTCGTGCGCATCGCTACGAGATTGGGCGCGGCGCATTGCAGCTCGCGGGTGTCCTCGATCAGCACCACACGGTCTGAAGTCGTCGAGACCTCGGCGAGCAGCGCATTCGTGAGGGTGGTCTTGCCGGTGGATGTGCCGCCGGCGACGAGAATGTTGCGGCGCTCGGCAACAGCGACGCGCAGCGCCTCGGCCTGGCCGCCGGCCATGATGCCGGCCGCGACATAGTCATCAAGGGTGAAGACGGCGACGGCGGGCTTGCGGATCGCGAAGGCCGGGGCGGCGACGACGGGCGGCAGCAGCCCCTCGAATCGCTCCCCCGTTTCCGGCAGTTCGGCCGAAACGCGCGGGGCGCCGGGATGGACCTCAGCGCCGACATGGTGGGCGACGAGGCGAACAATGCGCTCGCCGTCGGCCGGCGACAGCCGCTCACCCGTATCGGAAAGGCCCTCGGAAAGCCGGTCGATCCAGAGCCGCCCATCGGGGTTGAGCATCACCTCAACAATCGCGGGGTCTTCCAAAAACCGCGCGATCGCGGGCCCGAGGGCGGTGCGCAGCATGCGTGCGCCGCGAAGGATCGCCTCCGATTGTTGGTGAGTTGCCGCCACGTCGACCCCGTTCTCGTGCGGGCCCGCGATGTGCGGCCCTGGATCGGGGTTGAGTAGAAGAGGCAGAATTCAGGGCATTACAACAACCGAGATTCGGTCGTCGTACTGTGGCGTACAAAAACAGGGAAACGGCGGAAGTGCCGGCGAATGTTCCGGAGGGGATTATTCCGTTTCGCCGGGAAGTCGATCAACGCGCTTATGTCGACTATGGAATTGGCCGCTATCGACCTCATTGCAGTCTAACTGCTCAGCCCGCCGCGACCCGGAACCCGCCATTCGAAAAGCCCTTGGCGTTTCGCTAGACTGGGCGTTTCCAGCAGATCAGGTCTTGGCCAAGGACGGGAGAATGCCGACGTTCCGCGTCCGACTCGATTGCGGCCTTCTGCGAAACTCGCGACTGTCCGATGCACCACGGCTGTTGCCGCGTCTGCCGTGAATGAATTCGGCGGGAGGTATAAAAGTGGCAAGTGCGCGATCACAAGCGTTGCTGGATCGGAGAGCTTCAGGCGTCTCGCATGCAGCATTTAGGCCGCGTTGAACACGAATGGTGCTTGCTGAAGCAGGTTGTCGCCGCGGACAAGCACCTTGCAACTGATGCGCGCGCGCGTGATGCCGTTGTAGAGAAGTCTGGCTTTCAGCTGATCGCTACCTGGTACGCCGTGCGGCCAGAGAATGACGACGTGATCGAACTGGCGGTTCTTTGCCTGGTGAATGCCGAGGAGCGGAATACCGCGACCGCGATCGCTCGTGTAAGCGCGGAAGCTTGCCGCCTTCCGCTCGACGAGGCCTCGAAGTTCTGCCGCGGTCCAAAGCGTTTTCCCCTGCCGGCTCATCGAATGGAGCGCTGCAGAGATGACTTGAGGTGTCCATCGCGGCGGATTTTCCAGTTGTGCAAATCGCTCTGCAATCTGTGCGGGGCTTAGTAGGTCGGCAACTCCTACGACCGCCATCACGGCGGCAATCTCGTCCGAGGCGCGCGGCTCGAGGGCTAATCTTATCGGCGGAATGTTGTAGTTCGGAGACTGCAACCCTTCGCTGAGCCTTTGCGCAATCGCATCCGCCCAGTCGCGACCAGCTGGAGGAAAAAGCACGGCGCGCGTTCCTTGCGCTTGATGGATTGCTGCTCCAATCCGGAACGGAGCAAGATTGGGAAAGAAATAGTCTATCCTCAAACCCGGCCCGTTCACCGGCGCCGCTAGCTGCCGCAAGTTCGCGCCTGCGTTCAGCAAGCCAGCTACCGCCGTTCGATGGATGTGGTTGAGCTGGGTGATCTCCCCGCCCTGGAACCACTCCAGGAACGGACCCGTGTCCACTTCCTCGTCGAGGCATTGAAATTCGTCCGCCGCTACAAAGACGGATGCATGGGGTGCAAGTGCGCTGATGATCCGCAATCGCGGCGGAGCGAGTTCCTGCGCTTCATCTACCAGGATGACGGGGTAGGACCGCACCACCCATAGCGCGACTTGCGGGTGTTCGAGCAACTGTCCGCAAGCATTGCACGTCTCGTTGAAATCTCCCGTTGCAAGATCGAGCGCCGCCGCGAGCGAACGCCAGCGCGTCAGGACTTGCAGGGCAAAACTGTCGATCGTCATGGCGACCGACTTCCCGCGCAATTGCGGATTCGACCGTAGCTCCTCGTCGAGACGACGGCGCGAGCCATGCATGAAAGTGAGTGCGAGAACTTTTTGATGCGGCAGCAGCGGCTGCTGCGCCAGCCGCTCTCCCACCGACTCCATGAGTCTGTGGGTCTTTCCAGAGCCTGCCGGTCCTTCAAATCCCCGGAAAGGCATTGTTAAACGTCCATTGTATTGTGACGCCGTTGGCGTGGGCTAGCGGCGCGGCGGAGTTCGCAGGCGGCGGCTTGCCAGTCGCTATCGCAGCCAGAACGGAAAGAACATGCCGCGCGCGACGGCTGCATCCAGCCTTGCCGACAATTGCATCCGCAAGCGTCCCGTGCAGTATCTCGTCGCGCTTGGCTCCGTCTGATTTCAGGTAAGCGGCGAGGTCGCCGATATTCGCGGGCAAGGCGTAGGGAACAAGGTCCGCATGCGCGACGACGGTTGCATCAGCGGCGCATACCCATGCGACAACATCTTCGATCGTCCAGCCATTGGGCCATTGGATGACACGTGGACAAGGTGATGCGCCTCCGGAGAGAGCAGCCTTATAGTTGTTGCCTGCGCCATCACCGTCGACAAGGCACGTGATTGCCGGATGCACCATGGCGAGGTCGCGGTAGGTTTCATCGATGCGTGCGTCCTTGGTCGGGATAACGCCCACCTCGTGTGTGAAGGTCGCGCCTTGCGGGTCGGCCGGAAGCTCCGTCAGATCCGCGATGCGTCCGAACAAGCGCAACCAAGACGCGTCGAATTTGCCTTCGGGAACGAGAACGGCGGGATGCATGACCGCCGAAACCGTCGCCGCGCGCTCGGTCAGAAAGAGCGAGCGCCGCACCGCTGTCGCGTTCTGGTCGATCGGCGATTTCAGCAGCGGATTGGCGGATAGCGCGCCTGTGCGATTGACCATCAGCACGAGTTGGTGGGGATCGGCCACCGATGAGACGGTCGGCGAATGGCTTGTGATGATCGCCTGTGTCGCCATCTTCTTCAGATAATGGAGCAGCTTTCTCTGCTGGGGCGGCGGAACATGCAGTTCCGGTTCTTCGATCAGCATGATGAAGTTATCGCCGCGCGCTTTGCGCAGGCTGCCAAAGCGCGTGAGCAGGACGAGCGTCTGAAGCGAGATGATGCCGTTGCCGTGCCTTCGGCCAGGCAGCGGCGGCCGCCCTGGTTCCTGAAAGTGCGGCATCACGGCATCGAGTACGCCTTCGCTGTCTGTCGTGGTCAAACGAAGACTGAGATCGATCTCGCGGCCGAAGAGGGTCTTGAGGTCGTCATTTACCTCACCGACGAGCGCGGCAAGTTTCTCGTCTTCCTCGAGAGGCTGGTCGGGATTGCGGAGCCTGTTGCGCTCGGCTAGCACCGCCTCCGCTGGGTTGCCGCCCACATACGCGACCGTCTTGCGGAACAGATCGGAACCGAACGACATCATGCGGTCCCAGGTGCGGTTAGCGGGAACGAGGAAGAGACCGAGTTCCTTAATGAGACCTATCGGGAGGGGCACCACCGGCGAGTCATCCGCAAACGGATCGTCGTCATGTGCAGCGTCATAGAAGTATCGCACGGTCTCCGCTTCGAGCGTGGTGTGATCGAAGCACGCGCCGAATGCGATCTGGCAGGCAAGGTCCGTCGCCTGCGCCGTGGCGGCCGGGTGAAGGTCGCCGCTCGCGGGGTCGAACCATTTCTCGACGCCGCGCCCCTGCCGGAACCAGTCATGGTGGTGGGCGGGGTCGTTGGGCGCGAAACCCGAAATCGTGGCGACGATTTTGATTCTCGTTGCCGCGACGGGATCGGAGCCGAAGAAATCATGCTCCGTGAGATGGCGTACCAGACGTTCGCGCCCGAGGAGTAGCGCAAGCGCCTCGACGACAGTTGTCTTGCCCGAATTGTTAGCGCCGATGAGAATAGCGAAATCGCCGAACAGAACCTTTCCGTTCTGGATGCCGCGAAAGCCGTCTATGTCCAGTCTAACTATCTTCATTGTTCCTGCCCCCGGCGAGAACAATAGCATTTGAGGAAGTACCGGCGAAGCCCGAAGATGGAATTGCGCGCGCGCCCCAAGTGCCAAGGGCGGGTGTTCATAGCCGGCTGCGGAGAAACGATCGGCCTTGAAGCCGTTAGGTGTCGCGGCTGCAATGTCCGCTTTGCGATGAAAGCGATGTTTGCCTGAATGTCCGCGACGGAGGCAATTCGGCCTGAAGGTTGTCGACCAGGTGAAAGGCAGCTATCTTCGTGCGGCCGCCCATAGCCCGCCATTCGGCTTCCACCCCAAGCCGGCCACAAAGCGCAAGGCGGCGATGCATTCTGCGATCTCTAATCGTCGTGCGCGGTCTTAATGTCCTCCGAAATCTCCTGCCTGAGCTTCGGCCCGTGCGCGAGTCGCCGGCCGAGTGCGGCGACGAACTGCTCGTAGCGCTCGCCCGCCTTGGCGCGCGCTGCCTGGGCGGCGGGCTCCGGCAGCGCCGGCGTCGTGGTCAGCCAGAAGCGCACGAAGATCGCCAGGGTCTCGACGGCGATGCCGAGGTCGCGCTCGATGCGAATCATACGCCGGTCGAGCTGGTCGAGCCGCCTAGTGATCGCCGCCTCCTGGCGCTCGGCAGCGTCCGGCGAAAGGAAGGACGCGATGCTAGCCTCGGCGACCAGCGACAACGAATGGCCGCGCCGCGTGGCATGCGCCGTAAGCGCCCTCATGACATCGGGATCGAGATAGACGGAGAGCCGCTGCTTCTTTGGCGATTTCGTCATGACGAACTCCTACAGCTCGATGCCGTCACCGGGGTCGAGCGAGGCCTGGCGTGCGATCTGCCGCATCGCGTCCCTCATGCGACTATTGCCGGCGACGTCGCCGTCGGTGTCATCGGTCGGGTCGATCTCGAACTCGTTCTCGATCGGCATCTTCTCGATGGGCTGCACGCGGTTCAGCTCGGGCTGGCGGCGACGTTCGGATTCGGTCGTGTCCTCGTCATTGGGACCAGCTGCTGTAGCCGGAGGCAGGATCTCCGGCGCCGTGGGCAAGGCCAGATTGCTCCAATCGTCGCTCGACAAGCGGTCGGGTCTGGCGAGCGCCGGCGGCGGCAATATCCGCTCTTGGAATCGCCGGTCTTCATAGTAGCGCGCCTTCTTGCCGCGGATTGGCGGCGTCCCCGCGACCATTACGATCTCGTCGGAGGGTGGGAGCTGCATGATCTCGCCGGGGGTGAGCAACTGCCGAGCCGTCTCGGACCGCGAGACCATCATGTGTCCGAGCCAGGGCGAGAGCCGATGTCCGGCATAGTTCTTCATCGCCCGCATTTCGGTCGCGGTGCCGAGCGCGTCCGACACGCGCTTGGCGGTCCGCTCATCATTGGTCGCGAAGCTGACGCGGACATGGCAATTGTCGAGGATCGAATTGTTCGGCCCGTACGCCTTCTCGATCTGGTTCAGCGATTGGGCGATCAGGAAGCTCTTGAGGCCATAGCCGGCCATGAACGCCAGGGCGGACTCGAAGAAGTCGAGCCGGCCGAGCGCCGGAAACTCATCGAGCATGAGCAGCAACCGGTGGCGGCTGCCCTTCGCCTGCAGGTCCTCGGTGAGGCGGCGGCCGATCTGATTGAGGATCAGGCGGATCAGCGGCTTGGTGCGGTTGATGTCCGAGGGTGGCACGACGAGGTAGAGCGTGGTCGGGTGCTTGCCGCCGACGATATCGGCGATGCGCCAGTCGCAGCGCCGCGTGACCTCTGCGACGACGGGATCACGGTAGAGCCCGAGGAAGGACATGGCGGTCGACAGCACGCCCGACCGCTCATTGTCGGACTTGTTCAGCAGCTCGCGCGCCGCGCTGGCGATGACCGGGTGCGGGCCGGCATCACCAAGGTGCGCGGTCTTCATCATCGCTGCTAGCGTCGACTCGATCGGGCGTTTCGGATCAGAGAGGAAGGCCGCGACGCCGGCGAGCGTCTTGTCGGCCTCTGCGTAGAGGACATGGAGGGTCGCGCCGACCAGCAGCGCGTGGCTGGTCTTCTCCCAGTGATTGCGCTTTTCGAGCGAGCCCTCCGGATCGACCAGGATGTCCGCGATGTTCTGGACGTCACGAACCTCCCATTCCCCTTTCCGCACTTCCAGCAGCGGATTGTAGGCGGCTGACCTCGGATTGGTCGGATCGAACAGCAGCACGCGGCCGTGCCGCGACCGGAAGCCCGCCGTCAGCGTCCAGTTCTCGCCCTTGATGTCATGGACGATCGCGGAGCCGGGCCAGGTCAGGAGGGAGGGCACGACCAGGCCCACGCCCTTGCCGGATCGGGTCGGGGCGAAGCACAGCACATGCTCCGGACCATCGTGGCGCAGATAGTCGCGGTCGAGCTTGCCGAGCACGACGCCATCGGCGCCAAGCAGACCGGCCGCGCGAACCTCGTCCTTCCGCGCCCATCTGGCCGAGCCATAGGTTTCGACGTTCTTCGCCTCGCGTGCCCGCCACACCGACATACCGATTGCGACGGCGATCGAGATGAATCCGCCAGCCGCTGCGATGCACGCACCCTCAACGAAGATCGGCGGCGCGTAGGCATCGTAGAAGTACCACCACCAGAAGAAGGCCGGCGGATAGTAGACCGGCCAGCCAGCGATCTCGAACCATGGTGGGCCGAGCTGCGCTTGGAAGCCGAGACGCCACGCGGTCCACTGCGTGGCGGCCCAAGTGGTCATCACAACGATCATGAAAACGGTGAGAATCTGGCCCCAGAGGATTTTCGTCGCCGACATGCGAGGGTCCTTTCTTGACTAAGGGCTACAGGCCGAGGCCGCGTTTGCGGCCGAAGCTCCAGTCGATGCCGCCATCGCCACGAGCGACGCCGGACACATACTGGCCAACGTGCTTTTCGAGCGAGGGCGTCCAGGGTACGAGCTGGAAGCCGAGACCGTCGTCGATCATGGCGAAGCGGCCCGAGGCGAGCGCAATGCGCTGCCGATAGGCGCCGGCGACATATTCGCCGGTTCCGGCCTTGGAGAATGGACGCCCGGTCTCGGTCGCGAGCTTCTCGCCGATCGCGTCGATCTCTCGCTGGCGCAGCGTGTCGATCAGATTACGGGAGAAGATGACGCTGCTGCCGCGGCGCTCAGCCAGGCGATGCTCGATCAGATGCTCGGCGCGGCGGTTCATCGCGTCACGCACCTCGGCGCCGAAGCCGCCGCCGAGCGCGACGGGATCGCGAGCGATCGCCTGCCGGTCAAGCCAGGTCGCGCCGGTCGCGGTGACCTGGGCGGAGATGTCGAGGTCCGAGCGGACGGCAAGCGCGACACGCCGCTGTCCCCGCGCATCGTCGAACTTGCGCAGCTCGACGATCGAGCCCGGTGTGCTATCGCCGGCGGCCTCAAGGTCGGGCAGCTTGATGTGGTGGGTGCGGCCATCGACGCCGTCCACCACGGCATAGGCCGTGCCCTTCAGCTCGTCGTCGAGCCCTCGGTCTACGAGTCGGCCGACGACGGGATCGTTCAGGCTCTCGCCGGCGAGAACGTAACTCGCGGCGCCGCGCTCGATCCCGCGGTCGGTCAGCGCATGGTGCATGCGCTTGATGATGTCGCCGCGTTCGCCGAGCTCGCGCAGCGTTGCCTCGGCTCTGTCGGCGATGACCCACTGGCCCGGGCCGATCTGATCAGCGAGCCCCAGCGACTCCAGCTTGCGCAGCCGGCCAACCTTCAGGGCGTGGAATTCGTCAGGCTGGCGATCGGTGTGCGGCGCGAGATCGACGACGCCGGTTCTATAGGCGTCGCGCGCGAGCTGCCGATCGAGATTAGTCCAGCGGTCGGCATCGATCTGGCGCTCGAGGGTGCGACGGATGTCCTGATCGGTGCGCGGCCCCAGCTCCTGCGTGATGATGTCCCGCGCCCGGTCGCGCATGCCCTCCTTGATATAGTCGCGCGAGATGACGAGGTTCTCGCCGTCGTCCCGCACGCCGCGCACGATCAGGTGGACATGCGGATGCTCGGTGTTCCAGTGGTCGACGGCGACCCAGTCGAGCCGGGTGCCGAGATCCTTCTCCATCTGACTGACCAGCTCAGCTGTGAAGCCCTTCAGGTCGGCCATCTCCAGCGCGTCGTCGGGCGACACAATGAAACGGAAGTGGTGGCGGTCGTCCTCGCAGCGCTCGGCGAACGCCTTGGGATCGGCGTCATCCCCGCCGGGGCCAAACAGTCGGGCCTTCTCGCCGTCACGGGTGACCCCGTCGCGGCGGAGATAATTGAGATGGGTCGCCAGCGGCGCGTTGCGTCCACTCTGGCGCACGACGCGCGCCTTGATGACAGCACCACGCGAGCGGGCGGTCAGCAGCCGGTTGGCCTGAACCGCCGCGCGCTGGCCGCGACCAAAACGAGAGCGGTTTCCGGGACCGATCTTCCCCTTCCGGGATATCGCGCCGCCGGCCTTCTGCGCAGCAGCAAGCGCCTGGGCGATGAAGGGCCGCGCCTGCTGAGCTCTGGTCGAGCGGATGCGGCCGGGCCGGATGCGGAAATCGTCCTCCGCGCTCATGGCCGCAGCCCCGCACATCGCGCAAAGCCGATGAAATCATTGGGAAAGCGCCGCGCGCGCAGGCTGCGCCGCTCAGGCGCACCTCGCGTAAACGCGCCATAAGCCATTGAAAAACCACAACCGCACCAAACCGCACATCGCGGCCCTTTATCCTGCCATCGTGCGGTTGTGGTGCCTGCTCCTCCCACCCCTGACGCCAATTCCACGCCAGAGCCCGACAATGCCGCATGGAGCGCGAAGCGGGTCATCGTGGCTCCCCACTGTCGGTTCGCACCACGAATAACCCCTCGGATTGCGGCGCTGCTGGCGCCAGACCGCGCCCGGACGCCTCCGCAGACGCTGCAGCCGGATTGCCGTCGTGCTGCTGTTGATCTGCACCCGTGCTGCGCCCGGCGCGTGCGATGAAGAGCGGCGCACGGGTCCAGGCAAGCGGATCAGCGACCACCACAGCGACGGGGGCAGCGAGGTCACCGCCGCCGATGATCGGTGCGAGAACGGCGACATAGGCGCGCGTTTCGGCCGGCAACGGGCGGCCGGTCGCGCGATATTCCTCGTAGCGGCCGGGACCGGCATTATAGGCCGCCAGGAAGCCCGGCGAGCCGTAGCGATCGTGCATCTCGCGCAGATAGGCGGCGCCCGCCATGATGTTGTCGCGCGGGTCGAAGGGATCGTTGCCGAGACCATGTCGAGCGCGCAGCTCGGTCCAGGTCCCGGGCATGATCTGCATCAAGCCCATCGCGCCGGCCGACGAGATCGCGCGCACGTCGCCGCGGCTCTCGACGCGCATAACGGCGCGAATCCACGCCTCCGGGATGCCGAACCGGCGCGCTGCGTCGGCGATGTGACCGGCATGGGGATCGTGGGGAGAAGCCCGCTCCATTGGTGCGTCCTGCGCTAGGGCCGGAACGGCCAGCGGCAGCGCGGAAAGTACGCCGGAAAGGAGAAGGAAGGCTGTACGCCGGACGGTGGGAAACCGTCCGACGACAGTGTGATGGCGGCGGGCCGGCATCGCTCAGTCCCGCTCGCCGCGCTTGGGCGGGCGGTTCCAGTGCAGACCCCAGGCCGACTTGTTGTCTGCCGACTGGAACAAATTGGCGCGGATCGGCTGGGAGAAGGTCGGATCATCGAGCTGCAGCGAGACGTAGTCGCCGGCCTTCTCGCCGGTGCGCTTCCAGCCCGCGCCGATCTCAGCGCCGGGTTCGTTGTTCATGCCGTCGAAGGCGTGCACGCGGAAATCCGGCGCATTCTCGGCGTCGGAGGGATCGGCTGGAACGATGATGATGTCCTGGTGCAGGAAGAGTGTTTGCAAATGGCCGATGAAGCCGGAACCGTCGCGCGTGAATTGGCCGATCAGGGACATGATTTCCTCCGTGGATGTGCGGTGAGGTTGGGCATGGGCGCGTCGTCACCGCGTCGGCGCGCCAGACGAAGCGGCCCTCGCCGTCTTCGTCGGTGTAGAGAGGGATGGCCCGACCGATGACGGCCGAGGCTGGAAGCGGTCCGAAGTAGCGACCGTCGAGGCTGTCGCGGACCTGCCAGTTCATCAGGAACAGCTCGCCCTTGGCGACGACGCGGCAGCCCTGCCAGACGGGCAGGAGATTACCCCGACGATCGTGATCGAGCGCGTCGCCGATCGGCACGGCATCGACGGTGATGGCGAGACCGGTCCTGCACACCCGCTGGCCGGGAAGCGCGGCGACGCGCTTCAGCAGCGGCACGCCGCGCGGCAAGTAGCCGCCGTCGACGAGGAAGCTGGCAAGCGGCTCCGGCGCACGCACCGCGACCAGATCGGTGACTTCCGGGGATCGTTCGGGTTCGATCGAGTAGAGACCGACCGGCGTGCTGGCCGACGCATTCCAGATCAGCTTCGGCGTGAAGGAAACGAGCGACAGGATGCCAAGCAACGACACGGCGGCGGTCGTGGCGATCGCGTAGCCGCGCCGAGTCATGCGCCGATCTCCCGGCGTAGGAGGAAGGCGCGATGGCGCTGCCGCGTATAGGCGCGCGGCGTCTCGCCGGCGGCAAGGCGGTTGTGAACGTGTCGCCAGTGATCGGGCGAGGCCTCGGCCGGATCGATGTCGCTGGCCTCGATCGCGTCAATCAGTTGGAGCATGCGCTCCACCTTCGGCCAGCCGTCGACGCGCAGCAGGATGTCGCCGCCAGGTGTTACGGTCGGGATCGTCTGGCAGGCTTCGCCGCGACCGACTGCGCGCAGGATGTCGAGCCGGGAGAGCACGGTGCCGTGCTCGTTCGCGGCCCAGCGCACCAGCGCGAAGACGGAGCCGGGAGGGAAGAAGAGGATGCGACGGCGCCGGTCGAGGACCTGTTCGCGCGCCGGGCGGCCGAAGCGAATCCAGTGCTCGATCTGCTTCACGATCCAGACGAGTTCGACCCGGGTGAGATCGTCGAGCGGCAGCCCGGGGGCGCGGCCGGCGCGCGCGGATCGCGCGGCAAGACCGATCATTGACCTTCTCCTGACGGGGGTGGGAATTCGCGCTCGAACAGCGCGCGCATCATGTCTGCGACCGTCTGGCCGCGCTGGAAGGCCGCGATCTTGATCCGGCCACGCATGTCGGCGGTGACGTCGATCGTCAGCCTGGCCGAGAAGTCCTCAGCGGGGAGGATGCGCTGCACCTGGCGGTCGGGCGCCTTGATCCAGATCTCCGGATCGGCAGGCCGGGATGCGAAGCTGCGCTTGCGGGACCGTTCGCTCATGCGCCGATCCTCGCAACTTCGGCCGTGAGCGCGGCGATCTCGCGCGCGCCTGGGCAATCCGCGTCCTGTTCGGCGGCAAGCCGGCCGGTCTGCACAACATCGGCGAAGATGATGCGTTGGCCGATAGTGGTCGCCAGCAGCGGCGGGTCATGGTCCGCCAGCGTCTCGGCGGTCTCTCGTGCGAGCACAGTGCGGGCCGCGCAGCGGTTCAGCACGAATCGGGCGGCGAGCTGGGGGCGATAGATGTACGCCTCGCGGAGCAAGGTCAGCATCTCGGCCGAGGCCCAGCCGTCGAGCGGCGACGGTTGCACCGGGATCAGCACGAGATCGGCGGCAAGCAGCGCCGAGCGCATGAGGCCGGCGACGCGCGGCGGTCCGTCGATGACGACGTGGTCGGCATCGCGGGCCAGCTCGGGCGCCTCGCGGTGGAGAGTGTCGCGCGCCAGGCCGACGACACCGAACAGGCGCTCCAGCCCCTCCCGGCTGCGCTGCTGCGACCAGTCGAGCGCCGAACCTTGGGGATCGGCGTCGATCAGCGTGACGCGCTTGCCGCCGCGCGCCCATTCGCCGGCGAGATGCAGCGCCAGCGTCGTCTTGCCGACGCCGCCCTTCTGGTTGAGCAGCGCGACGATCATGGCGCGCTCCCGGCGATCGGGGACGCGTCCACAGTGGGCAAAAAGCTGGATTCCGTTAGAAAGATTCCGAAGGAATCTAGGTTAGATAAGTTACGGGGCGCGCAAGTTGCTGATTCAGCGCGCGGAATCGGCGAATCCGGTCCCCGATAGCACGAGAGTCCGGTCCCCGATGGCACGATAATGCCGGTCCCTGAAAGCACGAGGCGATTCACAGCTTATCCCCAGGGCGAGTTGTTGAGCGGCGGCGGCGGCGCGGAATGCCGAGCGCGTCTGGATCGGTGGGTGCGAAGGACAGGATCGGGGGGCCGCCGAGACACTGCTCGATGGTCAGCCGATAGCCGGGCAGCGGCTGGCGGCGGACGATGTCGCGCAGGTCGTAGGCAAAGTGCTTGAGCGGCGAGAGGCTGCCCGACTTGGCGTGCAGATGCGGGAAGTCGAAGCTCCAGCCGAACTCTTGACGGCCGCCGTGCTTGCGCACCAGGCGGTAAAGCCAGCGCTCCAGCCCGCCGGTCAGATCGAAATAATTCCGGTCGATGGTGAGCACCAGCGCGTCGTCGAGGACGGCGCCGTAAAACCAGTCGGGAACGATCAGTTCGAGGCCGAGCGGGCGGCCGCGGTGATCGGCGCGCTCCTTCCATTCGTTGATCCAGGAGAAACGATGCATCCGCCGTTCGGTCGGTTGGCGGATGGAAGTCGCGACCGTGGTTGACTGCAGCCGGTCCAGCGCCGCCTTCAGGCGGTCGTAGTCACGCAGCGACGCGCCGCGACCGATGAAGTTCAGGATTTCATAGGGCGTGGCTGCCATCAGGCGCGATGGCTGCAGGCCAAGATCGCGCGCCTCGACAATCTGCGAGGCCGCCCAGATGAGGACATCCGCGTCCCAGATCGTGGCCATGCCGTGCTCGGCCACGGCCTCGACGCGGATCTTTACCGAGCCCGCCTTGAAGTCGATCGGCGCAAGGCGCTTCGACTTGGCGAGAGAGAAGAAGGGATAGGCCATGAGGTCCTGCGCGTCGCGCGGCGCGAGATCGCCGGGCAGTGCGCGGAACAGATCGAGCTGCTCGCGCTCGTCGCGATGAAGGTGGCGGGACGACATGGCCGACCATCTCAGCGCGGGAAGCGGCCGCCGGCGGTGGCGGGGGAGGCGGTCTGGCGCTTGGCCGGCAGCACGGTGCCGCCGCGCGGATCGGAGGTCGAGGTGACGAGACCGCGGTCCGCCCAGGTCTGGAGGTCGTCGACGGAATAGACGACGCGGCCGCCGAGCTTGCGATAGGTCGGGCCGGTGCCGTAGGTGCGATGCTTTTCGAGGGTGCGCTCGGACAGGCCGAGGAAGCGGGCCGCTTCCTGTGTTCTCAGGTATCGTGGCGGTAAATTGGCGGCTTTTTCGGCCATGATCGAACCTCCGTGGTCTCGCGGGAGGCCGCTGCGAACGAGCGGCGGGTTGCGAGCACGGTGGCGCGAAGACGGCGCCTCGGACGATGTCGAAGTAACAACTCTAATATCGACACCGGAGCGGGTGTTCAGCGATCCCGACGTGGGCGGCGGAGCAGCATGCGATAGCCGCCACGGACGAGCTTCATACCGTCGCGGGCAAGGCGGATGGTGGTTTCCCGGGTCGAACTGCCGACCCAGGTCGCGGCGTCGTTCTCATGATGGGGGAAGAGATGCGCGGCGACGGCGCGATAGGTGGCGCCGGCCTGTCGCGCGTCCACCGCGCGAAGCATCTGGCGCGCGCGCTGACGTCTTTGCGGTGTCATGCGTGGATCGGGTGGCACACGCTTGCCGAACATCGCGTGCCAGAGACGCTCAATAGCGGTCAGGCGATCAAGCGTCAGTTCGTCAAATATGACGAACGCGCCGAGGGGACGGATGTTATCGACGTCGGCGAGGGCGACATCGTAGGGCTCTCCCCGCAGAGCCAGCCGGATCATGGCAGCATCATGATCGGTGATGGCGTGGGCGCGCAGGTCGTCAACGCGGACGCTGATATCACCCGCCGGCCTCGGTCCGGTGGTGAACGGAAGCGTCGCCGGATCGGTTTGCGGGGTCCAGAAGATCGGCTGGATAAGCGCAGAGTTGCCGGGGTCTGCGACGAAATCGCAACCCCCATTGCTCGGCGAACTCCCGCGCGACATTCTCGGTCAGCCGACCGATGGCCACCAGTTCCTGATATGATTTCTTGTATTCGGGATTACGACGCAAGAACTCCCATGCAAGATCGCCGGGTGTCAACTTGTCGATATAGTCGTAGGCGGCTTCAGACCGCCAACTTTCATCCTCGGACATCCTCCACCACCTCTGCGCAATGCTTTTACGACGCGAATATGCGGTGGATACGATTGCCGGTTGAACGGAGCGCGGGAAGAACGAAGTTGGATCAACGTGATGCGGTATTTGCATCACTGCACTAGTGTAGTCTCGATCCCAGAAGCTGGCCGAAACCGTGTTCAGTCATCCATCGCGCCCGCGCGAGGTGGGCGGCATAGACGCGTGATGCACGCTCAGGCTCATCTTTGGCGTTAAGGCCGAACAGGACTTCGGCGACATCCTGCCAGGCCGCACCCTTCGCTTCCGCATCAAGGAGCCGGAGATAGAGCTTGGCATGAGCCTCATCATAGGCCGTCAACGAAGCGCCGCCGGGTGGCTGATCTAGAAAATCGTCCTTGGTCACCTTCATTCCCCTGATGGAATTCTATCCAGTCTGGAGGGGATTGTTAACGCTTTTTAACGACGCCAACGAAGCCAATGTCGAGTGCAAGAAGGGCAGGGCAGCTTCGTTTGTCGCTGAAGCCTCAGCCTTCCTTCTTCGCATGGACCAGCATCACTCCCATGCCTTGGTCGGAGTTGAGGAAGACAACGCCGCTGCGTTCGAAGGCCCGCCTGACTTCGTCCCGCGTTGACTCGTACACTTCGAGACCGCTGGGGGATTCGAGGCGCTTGAGCGCGGTCAATGATACTCGGGCCTTGTCAGCGAGCGTCTCCTGCGTCCAACCCAGCAGCGCGCGTGCGGCCCGCGATTGTCGGGCGGTGATCATGCATGATCACCTCCCACTCAGACCTACGCGCACGCCAGAACTACGACTATTATAGTCGTTCTTAGTGGCCAGCGCCAGCTAGATGCGCCCGTCCCGTCAACGCGTCGTGCTGAAAATCGACCAACTGATTCGGTCGCCCTCAGCGCCAGAAGGCCCCGACCTTCCGGCCGGGGCCTTGCGCGGGAGCCTTAGTCGCCGCGCCGCCCGTTGGGGCGGGACCAGATCAGCGAGAAGCTCTCGCCGTCCTCGTCGTCGAAGAGGTTGGCGTAGATCGGAGCGTTGAAGCTCGGATCGTCCAGCTTGAGGCCCAGATAGTCGCGGCCCTCGTTGGAGCGCTTGGACCAGGCGGCGCCGATCTCGGCGCGGCCGACCAGAACCCGGTGGCTGGGTGCGTTCTCGCCGGCGGCGCGCGTGTCGGGAACGATGCGCACGTTCTTGGCCTGGACGCTGAGGGTGACGATTTCGCCGGTGAACTCGTTCGAGCTGGTCTTCTTGAAGGTGCCGATGGTGGCCATTGTAAGTCTCCGTTTTCCGTACTCGAGCCCGCACCATTGCGGCCTCGATGGCGATCGGCAGGCCGGAGGCGATCGACGGCGCACCCCGAAGGGGCCCGACAGCCAAGGAGGACTTTCTTGTCTCGCGAGGAATGGCGGCGCAGCCGGCAGGGGAAGAAAGTCCGACGCCGCTGTTGCGTCATAGGCGATCGAGGCGCCAGCCGGCCTTCGGCCAGATCAGGCCATTTGAAGAGGCCCGTTTTGGAGCGGTCTTGGGACGGTCAGAGAACGGAGAAGATGTCCGCCGTCCTCGCACCGGCAGACCCGCGCCGCGCTATGCTCACCGGCTTCATCTCCTCCCGCCGGGCTACGCTGCTGAGTTCCGGTCTTCTACCGCCATCACGGAGATCGCCCGGCCTGGCGTCCGGTGTACCGCCGAGGCATGGCTCTGACCTCCAGCGCTCCAATCACGACCGCTTCGCCGGGCCGAGCGTCGATCCGCGCCACACGCGCCCATCGCAACAGCATGAGACGACGACCACAACCACTGCAGCTCTGACCCTCCTCTCGGAGATGCCGAAAGTCAGGTTCTCGCAAGATCCCGGCCGGCTGGGCCCGGGGTCGCCGCCATTCCTACGACTCGCACGAAGGCGGTGATGCCGACTGCGACCGCGCCGATGACGGAGAATGCGATCTGCCATGCATCGGACGGCATGAGGTTCTTCACGATGCCATGGGTCGCATGGAAGCCGGCGATCGCCGCAGGCGCGACGAATGCCACGGCGACGATGAGCTTCAGCCACATTGAACGTGCGAAGGCGATCAGGAGATGGCCAATGGCAAGCGTCGCGGCGGCCGCCACAATGCCGACCAGGATGGCGCCGGGGATGCCGGCCCCGGTGCCGTGCGCCCAAGCGCCCGCGGTCACGCCGACGAAAGCTGGTAGCGCGAAAACGGCCAGCGTGAAGAGCAGCCAGCAAAGCAGGCTGATCGCTGCAAGGGATGCAAGTATCGCGAGGATGATCATGGCGGTGGTCTCCATGAGGACAAGGTCTGACGGTCGCGCCTTCCACCACCACCGCGGCGCACGGGAAATATAGCGTAAGACTGACCGCGTCGGGAGCGGAAATCTGCGCCGATCTCCGCTCGGGCGGTCGGCTTGCCCGATCAGGGGGCGAAGGGATCGATCTCATGGATGATCGCGGCGGTGTCGCCGTCGTACTCGCTGCCAAGCATGACTGAGAGGGTGCCGTCGCCGGCCTGGAAGATGACGACGGTTGCCATCAGCGAGGTGGCGAGGCTGAGTGCGAAGGCGTGGGTGTCGTTGAGGGACATCGATCCGGCTCCTGTTCCGAGCGGAGGACCATCCCCCCGCTGACAGGCGCCCGAAGTGTCGGGCTGGGCACTGCAATCCCCCCGCAGGCCCAGCCGCAGCGGCGGCATGCTCGCATAGCCGACCCTTTACGGGTTGATGGCGTCAAGCGATCAGTCGGACGAAGGATAAGCGCAGGAAGCGGGTGTGGTGCTCGAAGGGATTAACCGATGAGTGTCGATTCAAGTTGACGGGGTACGATGCTAAAGACTTGCCCAGATTCGGCCGTTGTTACGGCAGGCAAGGACAGGGAGATTTGTCGAGCAGATGTTGTTCAAGGCGGCGGCTCTAAACGGGATCAGGAACGGGCGCATCACCTTGGCCTTTCGGCGCTGGAGAAAGCCAACCGTGCATGCAGGTGGAACACTTCGAACTCCGGCGGGGGTGCTTGCCTTCGACGATGTGCGGGAGATCGCTGAATCCGAGATCACGAATGACGACGCAAAGGCCGCGGGCTTCGAAAATCGCGAGACGTTAATCGCCGACCTGCGATCGCGCACCGACGGCGCTACATACAGGATCGCGTTTCACCTCGCTGGCGGAGATCCGCGAGCGGCCTTGCGGGAGATCGAGGACCTGGCTTCCGAGGATGTTGCCGAGTTGGAGAGCGCCCTCGCAAAGCTCGACCGAAGCCGCGGCCATTCCCCTTGGACCATCATGTGTCTACGCCTAGTCGGCGAAGCGGAAGGTCGACCGGCTGGCGAGTTGGCGGAGCGGCTTGGTTTCGAGAAGCAGGTTTTGAAACGGAAGATCCGGCAACTTAAGGAACTCGGCCTTACCGAGAGCTTGCAAGTCGGATACCGTCTTTCGAAGCGCGGCCGGGCTTTGTTGAAACATCTTAGCAGCAGGTGACGGCGGCGCTCATGCGCCGCCGAACTTCCAGACCGGGACGCCGAGCTTTCTTGCCTTGTCGGCGAGGTTGTCGTGAATGCCCGTGCCGGGGAAGTGCATCACGCCCTTGGGCACGATCTGAAGCATTTCGTCGTTGCGCTTGAACGGTGCTGCGCGGCCGTGCCTGGTCCAGTCGGGGGCGAAGCCGATCTGCGGCACGTTGCGGTTCCTCGCCCAGAGCGAGGCGATCTTCTCGGCGCCCTTCGGCGATTTGCCGTGGACCAGCACCATGTCCGGGTGCTTCGCATGAACCTGGTCGAGCTTAGCCCAGATCAGCCGGTGGTTGTCGAAGTCTAGCCCGCCGGTGACGACGATCTTTGCTCCGGGCGGCAGGAGCACCTCCTGATCGGCGCGCTTCTTCGCCATCAGGAAATCGCGGCTGTCGATCATCGCTGAGGTCAGATTGCGATGGTTGACCTTCGATCCGCTGCGCGGGAGCCAAGGCTTGCCGGCCTGGCGCTCGTAATGTTCGGCGGCCTGGTCGCGCATCAGTTCGAAGGCATTTTGGCGCTCGATCAGCGTCATGCCCTCGGCAATCAGGCGCTCCAGCTCGACCGACTTCACCTCGCTGCCGTCCTGTTCCCGCTGCGAACGCCTCTGCGCCTGCTCGTTGTCGTCCAGCTCGCGCGCGATGCGTTCGGTGGCGCGGTGGAAGACGTTGACGGTCGACCAAAGGAGGTCGTCAAGGTCCGGTTCGAGGCGGGTATCCTCCAAGGTGCCGATCAAGGCGTCGAAGATGTCGGCGACGGCGCCCGCGACTTGATTTCCGTCGGGCAAAAACCGCTGGTCGGGCTCATCGGCGAAGGGGCGGTAGCCGTGGAGCTGGAGTTCATTGAGGACATGAGCGGTTGGCGAGGATTCGTGGTGCGGTTCGTCTTCGTCGTGCTTGCGCATGGGATGCTCCGTCGGTTGGACCGCGACCATCGCGGCCTTCATGGCGACGAAGCCCACGGGCCGGACGGCCGGGCACCCGAGCGGAGCGTAGGGCCGGAACGTCAGTGGAGGACGGCGAAGGCCGGCTATTTTGTGTCGCGATGGAAAGGCGCGGCACGCGCCGCCGGAAAATAGCCGGCCGCCGCCATTGCCCGGCTGGCCGGCTTGTGGGCCGATCGCCCTCTCGAAGGCCGAGGCGCGGTCCTCCCAGACGGAACGGTGCACCCACATGAGCACGGCGGAACCGCTGCCATCCTCCTTGCCGGCTATGCCGGTAGCGCCATGAAGCGTGCGACGTCCTGCGGCCTGATCTGCATCCGCGTTTGGCTGCGCAGAGCGTCGAGGCCGAGGGTGCGCAGATCCTCGTTGAAGTCGCCGAGCTGGGGCGAGATGACGATTGCTTCGATCTCGGCCGCGATCGCCCGTTCGACCAGGCTGTCCCGCGCGCCATCGCCGGGGGGATCGTCGTCGCGCAGGATGTAGAGCCGCCGTAGCGTGTCGGGAAACTGGATGGCCGCAAGGTGCGCTGCCGATAGCGCCGCCAGCATCGGCATGTCGGGCAAGACCTGCCTGACCGACAGCACGGTCTCGATGCCTTCGCCGGCCGCCATGACTTCGCCCCCCGCGCCGAAGCGGACCGCGTTGCCGAGAAGGTCGCCCATCGCCCGACGCGGTGTGTCGAGTGGCGCCTTGTCGCGGCTTCGCGGATCGAGCCAGGTGCGATGCGCCCCAGTGATCCGGCCGTCGAGGTCAGTGACGGCTGCGATCATGGCCGGCCATGTTTCGGTCGGCGAATGCTCGTCCGGCTGATAGTAGCAGCGCGGATGGAAGCGCAGATTTCCAGTTCCGCGTAAATCCGTAATGCCGCGTTCCCGGAGATACGATTGCACGAGCGTACCCGTGATCGGCTGCGACATTGCGAACAGGCGCCGGGCGGCTTCGGGTGAGCCACGCGGTGCCGGGTCATGGCGCACTGCCGTCGGTGCCGGCTCGGGCGGCGGCATGCTGAGGAAGGTTCGGGCCTCGTCGGCGACGTCCTTGAAGTCGGCGAGACCGCAGCTCTCCCGGATGACGTCGAGCAGATCGCCGTGCTCACCGGTGGCAGCGTCGGTCCATTTTCCGGCCGGGCCCTTTGGCGAGTCCTTGAGCCGGACGAACATCGAGCGGCCCACAGTGTTACGCACGTCGCCGACAAGCCAGTAGCTTCCCTGGCGGCGGCCGTTCGAAAGATAGTGGCGGCACACTGCCTCGGCCCGGTCGGCGAGGCGGCGCGCGAGGCTATGCGGCGAGTCTGCCATCATGCGCTCCTCAAAAAAGAAGGCCCGCCGTCGCCGGCGGGCCCAGTCGTGCAAGTCGTTGACGTTCACTCGGCCGCGATCGCGTGGGGTACGTCGTCGGCAGGGTCATTCTCCCCCGTCGGCTCCTCATCGGCCATGGCCGTTTCGCCGCCGTTGGCCGCCGTTTCTTCGTCGGCCGGCTCGGCATCGGCGCGATCAGTGGCGATCGCCTCATTCGATGCGTGCCCGGGTGTACGCAGCGGCTCGGGAAGCCAGCCGCTGCCGGCCAGCAGGCGCTCGGCTTCGGACGCCATGTCACCCTTCTTGAGATGGGCGATCCGATCGGCGGCATCCTGCCCCTTCACTTCCGCCACGGCATGGAGGATGCGCGCCTTGGTGACGCGGCCGAGGAAGGAGTTCACAGTCGGCGTCCAGCCCGCGGCGGCCATGTCAAGCCCTACTGCCCCAGCCAGAAGATCGGCGTGCGCGAGCGCCCGCGGCCGCCTGTTCCACGGCTCATGCAGGGCGTTCACCGACAGCCCGACGACATGGGCGAACAGGTCCGCCTGGCTCTGCCCATCAAGTTGCTGGAGAGCATTCCAGAGGTCACCGGAGTCCTTGGGCAGGCGCTTTCCCCAGCTCTCGTGATGGGCGGTGATCGCCACTGCGGACGCACTGTCGTTCAGCCCCGGCGCCTGCGCGCTGAAGCCCACGCTCTTCAGATCAAGCTCGAGGCAGCTGTCCGAGCCATAGTGGTAGAACACCTTGAGCGTCAGAGCGTGAAGCGCCGCAAGGAACGCGACGTCAGGCCGCTCGCCGAGCGCCCTACGCAGACCGAGGGTGCGATACGCGGTCAGCTCTGTCAGCAGACGATCCGAGATCGGCGTCAGGCCATCGTCTTCCTCCGCCTCGGCCGAGGGATTGGACGGTTCGACCGTCTCGTCGCCGTCCGTATCATCGTTCGCCGCGCCGATCTGCTGATCGGATTCGTCGGTCGAGCCCGTGTCCGGAGCGACCGGCTCCTCGTCCTCCGGACGGACATAGCCACGCTCCACACGCAGCCCACCGTCATGCGCGATGCTGATGAACGCGCCCGCACGCGCAATCTCGGCCGGGTCGAAGCTGAGCGGCCTCGCCTCGACCGCTTCGAGGGCGGTTTCGAGCTCGCCGAAGCGCTCATCGATTTCCTCCGGCAGTTCGTCGGCGTCGGAATACTCCTCGGTCAGCCGGTCAAATTCCGCCTGCAAGGCACTGCGTGCCGCCTCTTCTTCGGCCGAGAGCGGCGTGGGCTCGCCACGGACCTGCCGAAATCCGAAGGTGTGGCCATAGGCGAAGTCGGGAGCGACCTCGATCCACTTCCAGCCGTCGGCGGCGATCGCCTGCGCTTCATCACGCAGCTTCTCGGCGACCATCATGTCGACGAGTGCAACATCCTGCAGCCAGCCGCCATCGTCGCCCTGGAAAAGGTCGCGCAGGATCGTGCCGCCTGCCTCGACATAGGCGTCGATGCCAATGAACTGCGCCCGCTTGTCGGAGGCGCGAACGGCGCCTTCGGTGAGCATGCGCCGGATGACATAGGGCTGCTTGTCGTATGAGTGCTGCAGCCGCTCGAACACCAGCTCCTGCCGCTCATGATCGCCCGAGACGGTGAAAGCCATCAGCTGATCGAGCGTCATGCCATCCTCGGCATAGACATCGAGCAGCTTAGGAGACACGGAGGCGAGCTTCAGCCGCTGCCTGACGACATTGACCGAGACGAAGAAGGCGGCGGCGATCTCCTCCTCGGACTGGCCTTTCTCCTTGAGCGCAAGGAAGGCCCGGAACTGATCCAGCGGATGGAGTGGCGCGCGCTGGACGTTTTCGGCAAGCGAGTCCTCCTCGGCGATGCCGCCCTCGCGCACGACGCAGGGCACGGGCGCGGTCTTCGCCAGCCGCTTCTGCTTCACCAGCAGTTCCAGCGCGCGGTAGCGCCGCCCGCCCGCCGGGATCTCGAACATGCCGGTCTCAACGCCGGCTTCGTCCGCAACGGGCCGGACGCTGAGGCCCTGAAGCAGGCCGCGCCGGGCGATGTCCTCGGCGAGCTCCTCGATCGAGACGCCGGCTTTCACTCGCCGGACGTTCGACTGGCTGAGAACGAGCTTGTTGAAGGGAATGTCGCGCGAGGGCGACAGGGTGATCTTCTTCGCAGCAGTAGCCATGATGATGTACTCCGCGACGGGCGGCCGAAAGCCTCTCTCTCGACCTCCAACCCGTCACGAAGCGCAGCGCCGCCCTCTCACTCTGGAGGACGACGCCGCACAAACGCCAATCAGGAGAGCCGTGAAGACGGCGAGCCGGAGAGGCGTCAATCCGGTTCTCCGGCTTTCCGGAAGTCAGGCCGCCGCCCATTCAACAGGTGCTTCGATGTCTTCTCCGGCATCGCGCTCCGGCAAGAAGGCGAGCAGAAAGTCGGCGGCCTTGCTGGCCTGTGACGCCGCGCGGACGATCGCGCGGTTGTCATCGCGCAGGAGCTGGAGCCAGGAGGCGATATAGTCGGCGTGCCGCACCGTCGGCACGATGCCGAGCGAAGCGCAGCAGAAGGCGGCGTTCATCTCAGCGACCAGCTCCTCGAAGGCGTATTTCTTGGAGCCGAAGGATCCGGTGAGATCGCGCGCAAGGCGCGAGCCATGCCCTGTGGCGTGCCCGAGCTCGTGCAGCGCCGTGCGATGCCAGTTGATCGGCTCGAAAAAGGCCTGGGGCGGCGGGACCTGCACATAGTCATGCGCTGGCGAATAGAAGGCGTGATTGCCGCCGATGCGGAAGTCGATGCCGGTCGCCTCGATCAGCGCTTCGACTCTGGGCTCGATCGGGTCCAGCGGCGGTGGCGCCGCCGCCGCGACGCCCTCCGGCAGGTTTTCGCATTGCGCCGTATTGAAGACCGTGAAGCGCTTGAGGAACGGGACCGCCTGAGCTTCTTCACCGGTCTCCCGCGCCCGCTTCTTCTCCTCGTCAGGAATGAACCGGTCGGCGTAAACGACGGTCGTTCCCCGCTCGCCTTTGCGAACGTTGCCGCCGAGCGAAAGGGCCTGGCGGAAGGTGAGCCAGCTCTGGCCGGGAAAGCCGTGCTCGATGACGGCACCCCAGAGGATGAGGACGTTGATCCCGGAATATGGGCGTCGGGTCGCTGCATTGCCGGGCATCGCCAGCGGCGCCTTGGCCGCGGCGGTCCCCCAGGGCTGGACCCAGGGGACGCAGCCCTTCTCGAGCTCGGAGATTATCCTGTTCGTGATTTCGTCATAGAGGCTGGCTTTCTCGGAGCCATGCCGGACGCGTGCGGCTTTCGTGGCCATCGCGGTTCTCCGCGACGGGCGCCGGAGGCCTCTCCTCCAGCTCTCAACCCGTCACGGCAAACCGGGTCCGCACTCTCACTCTTCCCAGGGGCGTTGCGGGGTTTCCCCGCAGAAGGGGTCGGCCGAGACATATGGCTCGGCCGCAGGGGAAGGCCTTCCCTCAAACAGCGGTCTGGTGAAGAGTGGTTTTGGAAAGTGCGGTGGATGGGGCAATATATAGCCCATACGGCGCTTTTTTTCCACTGAGGGGGAACGTGTCCTTGGTCGTGTTGACAAATATGCATCAAAATGGCTATTTCTTGCCCACTTTAACGCAGAATCGTCGACCCGCTATGCAACCTCGCCAGCACAAAACGGCCAGCTTTCTGTCGGCTCATCCGGTGTTCACTCGGGCAGAGTTCGCGGCGGCCCTCGGCCACCCGGCGGGCGGGGCCAATGTTACGAGTCTGCTCCGGCATCACCTGCGGGCCGGCAATATCAAGCGTGTCAGTCGTGAGGTGTTTGCCGCGGTGCCGGCCCACTTGCCGGTCGAGCGGATGGTGATCGACCGCTTCGCTGCAGCGAGCAAGCTGCGACCCGATGGCGTCTTGGGGTTTCACTCAGCCCTTGAGTTGCACGGCATAGCCTATTCCGAGTTCAACGAGGTCCAGGTCATCAGTGCGGGGCGAACCGAACGCGTGGATCTGCCATTTGGCGCCTGCCGCTTCGTCGCGCCGCCGAAGGCATTGGCTGCGGCTGGCAAGGCCGACTACCTGACTACGACCATGGATCGGCAGGGCGTGGCGGTCCGCGTGACGGCGGTTGAACGCACGGTTGTCGATGCCTTGCACCGGCCGGAACTTACTGGCGGCGTTGAGGAGGTTCTGCAATCGCTGGATCTGGTGCGCTATCTCGATCCGACGAAAGTCGCCGACTATGTCGAACTGCTGGACAACCGGTCGCTCGCTTCCGTTTCCGGCTGGTGGCTCGAGAGGCGACGTTCGGCGCTCGGCGTCACGGACGACGTCCTGACGCGCCTTCAGGCCCGGCTTCCGCGGTCGAAGCACTACGCGCTGGGCGCCGAGCCCGGTCATGCTGTGCTCGTCGAGCCGTGGCGCGTGCTTCTGCCGCGGCAGGCTGTAGACGCTGCTTTTGAGGGCGTGTGATGGTCGCATCGCGGGAAACGCTTCAGGACATCGCGGCCGAGCGCCAGCTTCAGCCCGCGACGCTAGAGCGGGTGATCCGGCTGATCGACATTCTCGATGCTTTCGGCGCTGACACGCTGATCGGCCCGCGGGTCGCCTTGAAGGGCGGCACGGCGCTCAACGTCTTCCATTCTGATCTGGATCGCCTCTCGGTCGATATCGACGTCAACTATGTCGGTGCGATCGACAAGGAGCAGATGGACGCGGACCGGCCGGGATTGGAAGACCGGATCGAGCGGCTGATGGAATCGAAAGGCTACACCGCACGACGCGAGCCTTCGGAACATGCGGGTGGCAAATGGATCTACCGCTACGCTTCCGCGCTCGGCGGGGCGGGGACCATCGAAATCGATATCAACTATCTCTACCGCGGTCCCCTTTACGGGGTGGATCGCATGCCGTCGGTGGCAATCGGCTCTTACCAGGCCACGAATGTGCCAGTTCTCGATATCCATGAAATCATCGCCGGTAAGATGGTCGCACTGGTCACGCGGCGCACCGCACGAGATCTGTTCGATGCGCATCGGATCATCGCCATGCCGGGTCTCGACTGGGCGAAGATCAAGGTGGCGACATTGATGATTGGCGCCAGCGCCAAGAGCTTCGACTGGCGCACCGCCTCGCCGGACGGAATCGGATGCGAGGTCGGCGACATCACCGGCAAGCTGACCATGTGCCTGCATAGTCAGTATTTCGAAGCCTTCGGTGGCCCCGCAGCCTGGATCGAGAGCGTCACGGCCGAGTGCCGGGATAACCTCGCGCTGCTGTTTCAGTTCACGGCCGGCGAGAGAGCGTTTCTGGACGGCGTCCTTGATCGGGGTGAGATCGACGCGTCCGCTCTCGATGTGCCTGAGAACGTGTGCGCCGCGATAGAAACCAGTCCGGCCCTGCGGTGGAAAGCACAGAACGTCAAAGCTTGGAAATCCGGGGACGAGTCGCTGGCGCCACGCACGAAACGGGCACGGCGGCGCGAGAGGCAGGCACCATGACTGGTATTCAATGAATCTCCTTCGGAAAACTGATCGCATCGGATCGGAATCACCTTGCTTCGTTGGTGGTGTAAATCAGGCTCGAGCAAACGGGGAACAAGGTGCGGCCCCGGCCCTCGCGCTATTCCTGGCCAAAGTGCGGGCCAGCTTTCTGCGGACGGTAGCTAAGCTGGGCGAGCTTGTTTGTAGTCTTGCCGCTACAATGCACTCAGAACACGAATGGGGAGGGAACGGTATGTATGCGCGGGTCCGTGCAGTGGCGCGAAGTCCTGGCCGCACCCAAAGGAGCGCGGTCTTGTGACAATTAGAGCGATCTCGCTTTTTTGCGGCGCCGGCGGATTTTGCGAGGGTGCGCGGCTGGCCGGCTGGCGAGTGGTGTCGGCGGTGGAGTCAGATCCGCATGCCTGCAGGACACACGCGGCAAACTTCCCAGAGGTGCAGCTGCACGAGGGGGATATTGGCGGCTTCCTGAAGGGGCGAGGCCGCGCGCTTCCGGAGCAGCCGATCGACATTGTTTATGGCGGACCGCCCTGCCAGGGCTTCAGCCAGATCGGCCCCCGCGACCTCTCGGACCCGCGCAATGCTCTCTATAAGGAATTCGTCCGCATATGCCGGACGGTAAAGGCGCGCGCCTTCGTGATGGAGAACGTGCCGAACATGGTCGCGATGAAGAACGGCCATTTCAAATCGAAGATTCTGTCGGCGTTTGCCGCCGCAGGCTATCGCCGGACAGCAATCCTTCCCGTGCTCGCATCCGACTTCGGTGTGCCGCAGGACCGCCGCCGCGTCTTTATATTTGGACTGAGAGATGACCAGAAATTCGAGGGGGACATCGCCGAAGCGGCAGCGGCGCTGCTAAACGGCCAGAAGGCGAGTGCGGTTGTGACGGTGCGCGAGGCCCTCTCGGACCTCCCGCAAAAAGTCTCCGCAGATGACGGCCCGCTCCCATACCCGCGCAAGCCGCGGAACGGCTATTCCGCCTATCAGAAGCTGATGAGGCTGGATTGCGATCAGCCGCTGCTCTCCGCGCAGCAGAAGCGGCGCCGGCTGGAGACGGATGAGCTGTTCAACCATCACACGAAGGGAATCCAGGAGCGGCGCAAGGCCATTCTTGCTGCGCTCAAGCCCGGCGCGAGAGGCGATTCCCTGCCCAAGGAACTCTGGAACGGCACGAGAGGCCATAAATGGCGCCGGCTCGATCCTGACAAGCCGTCCTACACCATTCTCGCGCAAATGCACCGCGACCTGTCCGAGTGGATTCACCCGAGCTACGACCGCTGGATCACCGTCCGCGAGGCCGCCCGGCTCCAGTCTTTTCATGACGGCTTCATATTTCATGGAAGCGAGTGGCAGCAGCTCAAGCAGGTGGGGAACGCTGTCCCTCCGCTGCTGGGCCTGGCTGTCGCGAGAGTAGCGGAAGGCCTGCTGGCGACGAGCCGCGCGCCCGCGAGCGGGTAACCGTCAGCCGATGGCGGAGGGGCTCATTTTTCTGATCATCGGGGCGGTAGCGGCTGTAGGCGGTCCAGCACTCGCGATCTGGCTGTGGGTGCGGCGCAGCCGCCCGGCGGCGCCGGCGCGAGATCATCATGGCTCGAACGATCCCGCAGACGCGCGCTTCGACGCGCCGGCCGGGAGTCCTGGCGATGCTGCCGTGCTCGCCCCGGGAGACGCGACTCTGCCTCCTGACGGCCCGTCGGCGGATCACGAGGAAAAATCTATCCCCGCTGGGCATTCGGATGTCGCGAGATCAGCTCCCAATGCGGTCCGCGCACTGGGAGCCGTCGTGCCGGATGTGCTCGCCGACGTCGTCGTGGAGATGGATAGCGAAGCGGGCGGTGAGCAAGATCCGGAGATTCTCGCGGCGGCGGTGAGTTCAGGGCCGGCGTCCGTTGCGGACGATGGAGCTATCGCGGCGCCTCTTGCGGCGGCAGCGCTCGCTCTCCCGTCGGCGGACGTGACGGCCGAGGAGCTGTTCGCCGGTCCAAGCCCCACCTTGCGTAACGCTGTGGCGCGCGCGCCCGGTCTGCAAGACAGTGCGGCGCCGGCTGAGCTCGCCAGTATCGTCGCGGTGACAGATAGAGATTCGGGTGGTGAACACGAGCCCGAAGATCCGGGTGCAATGGCGAACGCCGAGCCGGCGTCCGTTGCCGAAGACAGAGGTCACGCGGCGCCGCGGCGCGAGGCGGCGGGGCTTGCGGTCCAGCCAGCGGAAGTGACGGCCATGGAGGTGCCCGCCGATCCCAGCCCTGCCGTGGCGGACGCCCTGCCCCCGCCGGCCGCCGGCCCGCAGGACAGTGCGCTGGGTGAAGCGGAGCATGAGGCCCCGGCTGCGTGCTCGGCCGAGGAAGCCCGGCCGCAGGAACCCGCTCCTGAAGGCGAACCTCCGGAACCGGAGGCGTGCAGCGGGTTCGAGCGCGAAGACTGCGACACGATCGAAGAGGATGAAAGGATCGAGGGCGCGGGGTGCGCGGCTGCGGACAGCGACCTGAATGCTGACGCGTCCGCGGTTCGGGCTGATCCGCCGGAGGACGATCAGGGGCTGGGGCCGCAGGCGGAGCCGGAACCGGAGCCGCCGGTCGCCGATCTTCTCACGGATTCGACTTCCGAAGAGGCATTTGGCGACGCCGCGAGCGCGGACGCGCCTATCCGGAGGCGGCAGCGCCGTTCGAACTCCGCTCAGCATCGGGATCGCCGCGGGCAGCGAAGAGCGCTTGCGCCGCAAGCGGCGCCGGCCTCGGAGCGAGCAGCGGCAGCCGAAGCCGCCCTTCGCACCCCGGCGGAAGCGAAGCTGCGGCTGATGCTTCATCCGATACGCCGCACGGCGACGCTTTCCGCGGTTCTCGCCCGTCCTGCCGGCTACCCTGGCCGCATTAGGCTTCTGCTCGGCGAAGGCGCAGAGGTCGGCGCCTACAGCGAGGACCGGTACGACGACGTCGACATCGAGTGGACGGCGGACCTGCTCTCGGCGGAACTCCGGCTCGATTGCGAAGAGGGCTATCAATGGCTTCGCAGCGGCCGGCGGATTCACATCTTCGGCGAGGTGGCCGACGAGCCGGGGATTATGTCGGTTGGGTCTGCGGGCGTGCTATCGCCAAGCACGATCGTCTGCCGGTCCGAAGACGCCGCCGCGGTCCACGCAGCGGCGCAAGCGTGTGGTTCGCCGACGCTGGTGTCGCACGATCACTGGAGCGGGATTCCGGATGGCTGGATGGTGCTCTCGGGCTACCGGCCTGCCCATGCAGCGGCGTCCGGGCTTGCGGCAGGTCTGACGGTCCTGGATCCTGGTGTCGGCTCGGAGATCCGGTTTTCGGAAGGCCTGCGCATCCGCTCGGTATCGTTTGCCGAGGGAGGTCCGCCGAGGATCGAAATCGCGCCGTTTCCAGCGGGGGCGACCGTTACGATCGACGGGCGGCCGGCCGAGCTGGGTGGGGATGGCGCCTGGACTGCCGACGGATGGGACGGGCCGGGTGATCATCTCGTCGACGTCGTGCCCGGACCCTCGGCGGCCTACCGGATCATCGAGGACCCTTGGATCAGGGACGGCTGGGAGGCCTGGGACGCGCATCCGGAGCGCTTCGGCACTTCGCCGCATGCGCCATGGGCCGTCGCGCAAGTCTGTGGCGCCGCGGTGTCAGGCCCCGGCGGAGAATATGTGGTGGCCGCCGATGCGATGCTGTCGGTTGTCTGCCTTGGGCTGCGGCGCGGCGCCGCCGCGCTCCGGGGCCGGCCGGATGCGCCAGTCGCGGTGGGTCTGCTCGCAGAGCCTCCAGCATTCCTCATCTCCGCATCGGGACAGCGCCGGAAGCAGGGGCGGATTGCATGGCTCAGTCCATTACCGGCTGCTTCAGGCACGCGCACGATCGATCCGCAATGGGTCGCCGAGGTGCGAAGCGCCTCCGCGCGGAGGCTTCCGCTCGACGGCGGCGGTGCGCCAGCTGAGGACGCATGGCGGAAGGCGCGAGAGCGGGCCCGCCGCCACAAGAGGCCGCGCTCATGACCGACCGGGCCTTGGAATGGATGTCGTACCGCCGGTCGGGAAAAATAGGCGATCTGCCTGGCGAGCTGATTGGCGCGGGGGGAGAGCGCCGTTTCGTCGACGACGCGGTCACGCTTGGGCATGCCGAATGGACCGTGCCCAATGCCTGGCAGATCGCGCCGCCGGTGCTTGCCGGCCTTCCAAGGGATGGCGAGATTGCGGCGGTCCTTTGCGGCGCCCGGACGCCGAAGCTTCTCGACAGCCTCGCGGCAGCGTGCAGCGCTGCAGGAACGCACCTTAGCTCAGAACGCCACGACGGCCGGCCCGCAACGGTGATGGTCGTGGCCGCGTCTCAGGAGCTTCTGGCCGATGCTGCCGTCCGAGCGGGGATTCCGCTCCAGAACGACGCCGCCCTGCGGATCCTGGCCTGCACGCCGTCAGTCCGCCTGTGGCCGCGCACGCCGTGCCCCATGGTGCAGGGGCGTGTCGAAACCGTCCGCCGCTTCTCCAGATCCAAGATGCACTGGGTGTCGTCGACGTTGGAGGAAGCGGCTGCCGCAAGCGCGGGCTTCTTCCGTATCCAGCGTGACTGGGACTGGGTAAGCCTGATCAAGAGCAGCCCGCAGGATGCCGCGCTGATCGACGACCGTGCCGGACGCATGGCCGCTGCGGCGAAGTGCAAGGTCGTGCGATGGATACCCGATAGCGGGACGCTGTCGCTTCCGGCGCAGCTCTATCCGCCGGGGATCATGGCGCGCGGCATGGCTCTGTGCAGCGGCGGGCTTCCGCGCTTCGACCGCGAAACCAGGCAGATTGCATTTGCTGGCGTCCGGCCAGAACACCTGAGGCTGTTTCTCGCGCTCACGGGGCTGAGACTGATATGACCAATCCGATCCACACATTCGACAGCCTCAAGAGCGCTTATCTCAGGTATTTCGACAGTCCGTTCGATCTGCGCTTCGAGGACCTGGTCCAGGCGCGCCGCCGACTCCTCGACCGCGACGGCGTCCTGTATCGCGAGCCGCTGATCGAACCTCAGCCCGGCTACGTGCTGAGCGGACATGATGTGCGTGCCGCGACCGCCAGTGGCCTTGGCGGAGCCGCGGGCTGGTCCCAGCAGAATATCGACGATCTCGCGGGCGTTGCCGAGGAGGGGCTCTTTCTTCCACGAGGCAGCGCGCCGATCGAGCTTTACCTGCATCAGGAGGCGATGCTCCGCTCGAGTGTCGCCAATCAGTCGGATACGGTGATCCTGACGGGCACCGGCTCAGGCAAGACCGAGTCGATCTACCTTCCTGTCCTCGCCGCCATTGTCCGCGAGTCTGCAGGCTGGCCTGCCATTGCGCCCGCTCCGCGCAATGACTGGTGGTCGATGCCGCCACCGGCCGGCTCTCCTGGAAATCGCGTGTATCACCCGCGAATCTCGCAACGGGCGCACGAGATAGGGAGCCGGCCGCCGGCGATCCGCGCGCTTGTTCTCTATCCGCTCAACGCGCTCGCCGAAGATCAGATGTCACGGCTTCGCCAGGCGCTTGATAGCGACCGGGTGCGCGCGTGGCTGGGCGCCAACCGCCCGGGGCACCGGTTCTGGTTTGGGCGCTATACGGGCTGGACGCCGATCTCCGGAAGTCCGCAGCGGGACAACGCAGAAGCCGAACTGAGAACGGAGCTGCGCCGGCAGAGCTCGCTCGCCCAGCGGGTTGCCGGCACCGACGCACAGCGCTTCTTTCCCCGCTTTGACGGCGGCGAGATGTGGAGCCGGTGGGACATGCAGGATGCTCCGCCCGACATCCTGATCACCAACTACAGCATGCTGAACATCATGCTGATGCGCGATATCGAGGACCAGATATTCGCCGCTACGCGGCGCTGGCTGGAAGATCCAGCCAATGTGTTTCACCTCGTCGTCGACGAGCTTCATACCTACCGCGGAACACCCGGAACGGAGGTGGGATACATCCTCCGGGTTCTGTACGAGCGGCTTGGGCTGAACCCCGACCATCCGCAGCTCCGGATCCTCGCATCGAGCGCCTCGCTCGGCGATGACGATGCGCGCGCTCAGGATTATCTGCGCCAGTTCTTCGGCCGCTCGCGGCCCTTCACGCTCATTCGCGGTGGCGCTGAAGCCCTTGCCCCGGGTTCTGCGCACCGCCTCTCGGCGCTGGCCGGGCCCATCGAGCAGCTTGGGAGCAGCATAGTATCGGCGTCCGAGCCTGACCTGGCGAATGCGGTTGCGGCCTTTGCGGCCACCGCATCGCTGAGCCCGCCAGATGCGGCTCTTTCCGGCGGCCAGCAGCTCGGCGCGGCGCTGATCGAGGCGGGCGCTCCAGAGGCTATTCGGGCGGCTTGCAATGACGGGACCGATGCGAGCCCGACGGTCGTTCCGCAAACGATCGAGGCCCTGGCCGGATCGCTGTTTCCCGGAGAGCCGGGAGACCGCGCTGCGAGCGCTGCAGCCGCCCTGATCATGTCCCTGTCCGCGGCCGAGTCGGCTGCAGGCACGCCCCTTCTGCCGACGCGTGTCCATCTGTTCTTCCGGAATGTTCAGGGCGTGTGGGCCTGCACCAACCCCGCGTGCAGCGGCGCGCATTGGAATGAGGCCAACATACCGGTGGGCCGCTTGTTTGACCGCCCGACGACGACATGCGGATGCGGTTCGCGCGTGTTGGAGATGCTCTATTGCGAGCCGTGCGGCGACATATTCCTTGGCGGCTACCGACGCTCTCTCGGTCAGAACAGCTGGTCCCTGGTGCCCGACGATCCCAACATCGAAAAGGCGCCTGACCACTCGGCGAACGACAGAACCTACGACAACTATGCCGTCTACTGGCCCGCGCAGCTCGCCGACGGCACGCTTCGCCAGCCGCAGCGGGACACATGGACCCAGGAAGGGGTCCAGCGAAAATGGAGAATGGCGCGGTACGACCATCGCACAGGCGAACTTGAGATTGCCCGCCGCAGCGCTGATGCCACGGGATGGATCTATCACGTCGCTGCCTTGCATCAGAACCCGGTGCCTCCTCGCGCGCTCGTTCCGAGCGCGCGTAACGAACGGCCGTCGGTTTGTCCGCATTGCGAGGCCGACTGGAGCCGAATGACCAGTTCTGCGCCGATCCGCACCCAGCGCACAGGCTTTCAAAAGGTCGCGCAGGTGCTTTCGGATTCTCTCCTGCGGGAGATCGCGCCTCCGGAGGTGCAGGCGGGACGTCCGGTCGAAGACCCGCGCCGCAAGCTGGTGCTCTTTTCTGACAGCCGGCAAGACGCCGCGAAACTCGCGGTCGGCGTTGCGAAGTCGCATTGGCTCGACGCCATTCGCCAGGCGCTCGTCGGCGGCATGGAGGACAGCACCAGGGCGGCGATCGCGTTCGAGCTCCAGGTGCAGGGAAGCATCTTGAGTCCGGACGATGCCGCGCTTGCCAGCGTATTTGCAATCGGCCGGCAGCGGGAGGCAAACGCCATCCTCGCGTCGCGCATTCCTGCCATGGCCGCGATGCCGTCGGCGCTAGGCTCGCTGACGATGCAGCAGCTTGCAGACCGGACGCTCGCACATGCGCGGGCCGGGCTCTCGAAGGCAACTGATCTTGAGGAAGATGCGGCCCGGCGCCTGCTGATGACCGGCATGAATCCAGGCGGCGTCGATCGCAGTGTCATGTGGACGAACCTGGACGATCAGCGCGGGGAGTGGCAGCGGCTCTTTGACTGGGCCGTAGTGCCGCCGGTTTACCGTGCGGGCCTGAGCGGCGAGGAGAGCGACCATCGCACGCGCATTCAGACCGCCGCGCGCGAGGCGGTTGCCGAATCCCTTTTCTCCGGCGGCCGGCGAGATCTTGAATCGCTGAAGCTGGGCTGTGTCACCACCGACCGTCTGAGCTATCCGCCAGCAACCCCTGTGTATCAGGAGGCTGCCGATAGCTGCATCAGGATGCTTGGCAAGCGGCGGCGGATCGATACCCATCGTGCAACGGGGGACGACAATCAGCTCCCGAAATATGCTCGGGACTATCTCGAAGCGGTGGCGAACGCCAACGGCATCACGCCGGCCGACTTCGTACAGGATGTCACAGCGCTACTGACCCGCGCCGGAGTGTTCAATCTGGGCATTCTGCTGTTCGGCGGGCTGTTTGTCGCCGATTCCACGACAGCGTATTTTCAGTGCACACGGTGCTCGCGCGTACATCTCCACCGCAGTGGCGGCATCTGCAGCGGCTGCCTCACGCCGCTCGGTCCATCGCGCGTCGCGGGCGTCGACGATGCGGGGCAGGAGATCGATTACTACCGCTGGCTCGCGGTCGATGCCGGCCCAATCTTCCGCCTGAACTGCGCCGAGATGACGGGTCAGACGGACAAGGTGCTCGCGCGCGACCGCCAGCGCCTGTTCCAGAACATTCCGGTCGGCGATGAGGTCGCTCTCACCGACAACATCGATCTGCTGAGCGTCACCACCACGATGGAAGCGGGCGTCGACATCGGGTCCCTGCTGGCTGTGATGATGGCCAACATGCCGCCGATGCGCTTCAACTATCAGCAGCGGGTCGGCCGCGCTGGCCGCCGCGGCGCGGCGCTGTCTCTCGCGCTCACGCTTTGCCGCGGCCGCAGCCACGACGACTATTATTTCCAGCGGCCCGAGCGCATCACTGCCGATCCGCCGCCGCCGCCCTATGTCGACACCAACCGGCTGCAGATTCTCCGCCGCGTCCTTGCCAAGGAGGTGCTCCGCCGGGCGTTTTCCGAACTCGGCCTATTCGCTGGCACCGCCGGCGACAGCGTGCATGGCGAATTCGGAACGGCCACCGCCTGGAATCTGCCGCCGGACAATCTGCCGGCGGGCTATGCGGCTGGAGATGTGGCCAGCGTGGTTTCGCAGTGGATTGGCCGCAATCAGCCGCTCGTCGAAGACATCTGCGATGCTCTGCTCGTGCAGACGCGGCTCGCCGCGACGGCAACCAGCCGGACTGATGCTGTCGCCTGGATTACGAACAGCCTCGTCGGAGAAGTTACGGGCGCCGCGCGGGATCAGGCCCTGGTGCAGGACGGCCTGAGCGAGCGGCTCGCCAACAAGGGCATCCTGCCGATGTTCGGCTTCCCGACGCGCGCGCGGCTGCTTTACCACAAGCAGCCGCAGAACTGGCCGCCCCGCCAAACCGTGGACCGGGATCTCGAGCTGGCGGTCAGCATGTTTGCGCCCGGCGCGGAGACTGTGAAGGAGCGGACGATCCACACGGCGATCGGTATCGGCCACTATATTCGGCAGGGCCCGCTTGCTGTCCAAGACCCGAATCCCTTGGGCCCGCCGGTCGTCGTCGGGCTGTGCGGCAACTGCCAGCACGTCGAGACTGCAAATCCGAACAGTCCTGCCTGTCCCGTCTGTGGAGTGCCGGCAGGGACTGGCGATCGGGACTATCAGGTAATGGATCTTCGGCAGCCAAAGGGCTTCGTGAGCTACTACACCAAGGCCAGGGACTATGACGGCGTTTTCGACTTCGTGCCGCGCGCCGCGCGGCCAAAGGTCGGCCGCCCGCCCTTCGGAATCGGGGTTCACCGCAACTTCGACATTGGCGCCGGCCAGGGCCGGCTTCACGTCATCAACGACAATGCCGGCCGTCTCTTCCACCTGTCGCAGGAGTCCTGGGCTCGCGGAGCCATGGTCGACGTAGGCGCAGCCAACGCCGCGGAAGAAAAGCATGCAGCATCGGTCGGCCGGCGGCCCGGTACACCGATGGTCGCGGCGGGCGCCGTGGTGACGTGCGCGCTCGCGGCGATCAGCGAGACAGACATGATGCTGCTCGGAGTGCGTGACTACGGGCCCGGACGGGCCGCAGATCCTCGCGCTGCGGCAGGACGATCGGCGCTGTATTCGCTGGCCTTCATGCTGAGGCGCGCCGCCGCAGTCTACCTCGACATTCAGGACTATGAACTCAAGGCGGGCATCAGGAGCCAGGAGGATCCCGCCTTGGGATCGGTCGTCGGCCAGATATTCCTGTGCGACACGCTCGAGAACGGCGCCGGCTATGCGACCCACCTAGGCGAGCCGGCGATTAGCGAGCAGCTCCTTCAGATGATCGTTCAGAACTCGCACTGGCAGTTCCACGACCGCCTTGTTGACCAGGCGCATGCGGGGGCCTGCGACACGTCCTGTCCGGACTGCCTGCGCAGCTACAGCAATCTCGCCTATCACAACCTTCTCGACTGGCGGCTTGCGATCGACATGGCCAATCTCGCGCTCGATGCTAACAGCGCGATTTCGCTCTCATCGCCGATGTGGGCGAGGGTCGCCGGCCTCGCGGCGGCAACCCTCGAGGCGGCCCGGCCGGGGTTTACGCGCACGACCTTCGGCGGCCTTCCCGGGCTGACGAACGGACGGGAAGCGATCATCGTGACCCATCCGCTTTGGCTGACGGATCGTGCCGGGGCCGGTCCCGAGGTTGCGGCGGCCTGGGATGATGCCGAACGCGCCCGCGGCCTGCGGGTCGATCCCGCGTGGAGCTTCATCTCGGTATTCGAAGCTTTGCGTCGGCCCGCGTAGATGGACGCGCGGCGTCCCATTGTGCTGACGCCGACGGCGCGAACCAGCCCGACGCTCTGGTCGCATGTGCGCCTCTGTTCTCTCAGGGCGGCTCTAAGCATCAATCCCGATGCGGACAGCTGGGTTCTTCACAGTCCGCGCGCATGGCTGGGCACGGCCTTTCACTGGCTCATGGCAGGGGCGCCCGGGGATTCCAGCGAAGCAGCGAGTCTGTGGGATGGCGCCATCGCGAAGATTCTCGCTGACGCATCGCGTCACCGTCTGGATGCGCGCTTCGCCAATCCCGAGCGGTGGCCAGGCTACTATCTTGTCCGTCAGCGTGCGATTGCGTCGGCGGTCGAGAAGGGTGGACGCCGTTCTGTGGCGCGGCCGCGCGGTCCGCCGGGCGGTTCGCCGCCGACTGGCGGAAGAGAACGCCTGCTCACAGCCCGCTCGGGGCGGCTCGCCGGCCGGCCGGATCAGTTCGACAGCACCGCCGTCACCGAATACAAGTCGTCGCTGCCGGACCCGGTTCGGGCGGACGCCGCCAGCATTGTCGACGGGTACTGGCGGCAGCTTCGGCTCTATTCCGTTCTGATTGGCGAGATGGGCACCTGGCCCGCGACCGCGCGGATCGTGGCAGCTTCGGGCCAGGTGCTTGAGGAGCCCGTCCACAGGCCGGCCTGCGAGGCGGAGGCCGACGCGGCTATTGCCGGGTTAGATGCGATGAACCAAGCGCTCTCGACCGGCTGCGATAGCGCTGCTCTGGCGATTCCTGGCCAAGTCGCGTGCGGGCAGTGCCCTTACGTGGCGATCTGCCCGGCCTTCTGGTCATGGTGCGAAGCGAAGCCATTGCCGGAGCTTCTCGAGCCAGCGGCGCGCGGAACACTTCGATCGGTTGATCCTGGGACGGATGGCGATCTGTACGCGGTGAACGTGATCCTGAGAGACCGCTACGGCGCAGGCGGCGGCCAGTCGTTGGCGCTGAGAAAGTCCGTGCATGGCGACCTCACGGGCCTCCCAAGTGGAAGCACGCTCAGGATCGTGTATGCGAACCTGCGGCCTGACGGGCGGCTGCGAGCGGATGCCTCGACATGCGTCTTCAGCGAGGCGGAAATCCCCGAGCTCCGATGCGGGAGCGTGTAGTGTCGGTCGGGCCTCGAAAACTTGGAAGGATTGCCCCGCGACGCTTGCGGGCGCCGCTAACGCGGTCGGAGATGATGGGGCGTGTCCGGTCGAAGGATACGAAGCCGGAGGTAAGAACCAGGTCTGCGGCACACGCACTCGGCCATCGCTTCCGCATCCATGTTGCGGACCTGCCAGGCAAACCCGATCTCGCCAACAAGGCGCGGCGCTGGGCAATCTTCGTTCATGGCTGCTTCTGGCACTCTCACGAGAACTGCCGTCTGGCATCCAAGCCACGGTCGAACACCGGCTACTGGTCTGACAAGCTGATGCGAAACCAGGAGCGTGACGCGATTCACGTCCAGGCTCTGCGCGATCTTGGCTACCAGGTACTGGTAGTCTGGGAGTGTGAAACTCGCGACGACGCCAAGCTTCGCGAAGTATTGACTGCGTTCCTCGGCGGGTTGTCGCGTCCGAGCGAGAACCGCTGATTTATGCAGTCGGCGGCTTCGTATGCCGCGCGTGAGTTGGACTCGCGCCGATCGGAGCAAGCGCTCGGGAGAAACCCCCCGGCTAAGGCCGCCTGAAGCTTTACCAGCGTGGCCTCGATCGCACTGACATCCAGGACATGGCTGCCCGGGTGGCCATGCTAGTGCTCCCATTGAACTTCGGTGGCTAGGTATTCCGAGAGGACTGACCGCACTCGCAGACCGCCAGCCTGCTGCACCGAATAGCGGTAGATGCGTTCCTGAACGACCACCCACTGGCCTGCCATATCTTCGCCCGTAGCGAGGCGCGTCATCATGCGGCTGCCAACCTCGGGCCATGGAGCGAGGCTTCCCACATCGCTCAGCCCCTCGAAGTCCATCACGCTCGGTCGCGGTCATGCTTTCCAGCGGAAGGAGCCGCACATGGGCGGGGGCTTCGAGCATCGGCTCGCCATACTCGAAATATGCGTGTCCCCGCGCGTTCTTCAGAACGACCCGCTCCATGCGGTCCATATCCGGTTCCCAGAGGATGCGCGTGTCCCCGCCCTGGGTCGCATACTCGGTCCGTGAAGACTCGATCCGCGCTCGCAGCGCGGCGCTGTCGGCGAGAGCACGTGCGGCACTCGCGCTGGGCTGATTCTCCGGATCCGTGGAGCCGGCGAGGACGCAGCTCAGGAATGTCACCACGTACTGTTCGTCCAACGAGAAGCCGGTGTTGCACTCTCTGCAAATAATCACGATCGGCAGGTGATGCGGACGTGGCTTTGCCAGAAGGCTCTTGGACGGAACATGATCCTCGTTCGTTTCGAGGCCCGCGAGCGGCCGCGTGCAGTGGATGCACCATGTCATCTGCCGTTCATCGACAAATTCCTCGATCTTTTGCATCGTTTACCTCACGCGGGATGGATAGAAGGTTGTGATCCAGCGCTGCTTGAGCGTGGCGAAAGCGAGCCGGCTCGGACGGCCCTGCGGCCAGTCGGCTGGAAGGAAGAGGTTGAGCTGTTCGGCAACCTGGATGGCGAGGCGGCCCATTTCGGAGACGACGGCCTCCAAGGTCGTCGCCTCCATGAACGGGCCGATGACCGCGTCGCCGTCGCGTTGCGGGCGCATCATGAAGGCGGACTTCATCGTGGGATGTCCGGCGAGCTCGGAGAACATCTCGTACATCGCGAAGCGCTTCTTGTCGGTGAAGCCGTCGCGGGCGTCGAGGGCCTCGCGGACCTTCACCGGCCCGAAGTCCTTTAGGCGCGCCTTCTTGTCGGCGAAGCGCCAGCGCTCGATCAGGGTCCGGTCGCCGACGAAATAGTCGATCAGAAAGACCGTCTCCAGCACGTCACGCAGGATGAGCGCGCTGTTTTGGCTGTAGCCCGATAGAGCAAGCTTCACGCTCGCGCCGAAGGCATTGAAGGTGCGCATGCCGAGGAGCTGGACGACCTTGAGGTCCTCGTCGGCGGTATCAAACTGGCGCAGGACATCTGCGAGATCCATGGCCGCTTCGGTGATGGCTAGGTGCAGCCGCAGGCGCTCGTCGCCGGCGATGAGGCCGATCGCCTTGCCGCGCAGGAATTCTTCGCCGGCATGAAGGCTGGCGAGGTTTGGCGGGATGGCGTTGTTGGTGTCGGGCATGGAAAGCTCCGGCTGTCGTGGCGTGCGTCGGCGCTCCTATCCGTCGGCGAGCGCGCCGTGCCGTTCCAGCACCTTCATGAGCACATCGTTCGCGGCGCTGAAATTGCCGAGCTGGCCTTGCAGCTTGTACTGCCACTTCACCCCGTGGAAGAGGTTGTTGCGGTAGCGGAAGACGATGATGAGGACGGCCGCGACGCGGCTGCACGCGTCGTTGTCGCTGCGGTCGATCACGGCGCGCACCAGGGCCTCGCGGTCGGGATTCCTGAAATGCAGATGGTCGAAGTGATAGGTGAAGGCGCCATTGGCGTAATAGCGCTGCCGGAAATAGGCGAGTTCGGCGTCGAAGGCGTCAGCGTCAAGCATCCCCGCGTTCTGCCAAGCCTCGACCGCGTCGCAGATCGCCTTGACGTTGCCCTGGGTGTTGAGGACGCGGGACTCGAACAGGCTCCAGAGTAGCGCGAAGTCAGTAATCGCGGCCTGCTCGTCTTTGGCGAGATGATTGAATCCGGGCGCGTTCGCCTGCAGCCATGCCATGCTCTTGGTCATGGCCGGTCTTATCGTAATATTGCAGGGTCGTGTAGAGACTGCGCGCGGAGCAGGTGACCGCAGCCACCATGAGTCGCATGGAGCGCGCATGGCGACCCGCAATGGCATTGACCCACGATGCATGATATGCCGCCCCGCGACGGTACTTTTTTGTGGCGAGTTGGAGATACCGCCGGACGCCACGGACGTTGGCATCGAGCAATTGACGTCGATAGCTGGCGACATCGCAAAAATATTTTCCGGCGATTTTTCCTTTGAAAACAAAAGCGTAGCTTTTTGACGGCCTACGGGTCGGCTTTTGCCCGTCATTCGACAGGATTTTCTCATGCTGTTCAATGACTTATGGCGGAGTTAAACAATCGAGTGGGAATGATTCAAGTCTATCCGAGCGTATCCGAAATTACGCCGTGAGGACCGGTCACCCGCGATAGAGAAGCAGCGCGAGAAGCGCCGCTTGAAAGAAGCGAAGAGCTTTGGCGAGTTCGGAGGCGATGTCGGCCACCGACGTCTTGTAGCCGATGAGGCGAAAGCACTCCGCCACTTCCAGGATGCGCACCTCGTCGGGATCAGTTCGCGTTCGAACCGGACGATTCATAGGTGTCTCCAGACTGATGAATCGGATCTGCCGGGCTCGCCCCGAACGATCATCGGCTAACAGTAAAATCCTGCTGCTGGCCCTGCGTATGTTCAGGCAAGCCAGAGGGCGAAAATTTTGCCCCGTCTTCTCCGACAGCAGGCCTATTCGGCAGCAATTGCTGTGGTCATTTCCAGTTCATCTGTCGAGTCGGATGGCTCCTCATGGATCTCATCCGCAGTAGGCTTGATGCGGAACCACGCGGCATACAGCGCGGGAAGGAAGAGCAGGATCAGCGCCGTGCCGACCGCCGTGCCGCCGATCAGCGTATAGGCCATAGAACCCCAGAAGACGGAGTGCGTGAGGGGGATGAAGGCCAGTACGGCGGCAAGTGCGGTGAGGACCACCGGCCTCGTGCGTTGCACCGTGGCCTCGATGACGGCGTGATAATCGTCCAGGCCGGCAGCACGGTTCTCCTTGATTTGTTCGGTCAGGATCAGCGTGTTGCGCATCAGGATGCCGGCCAGTCCTATCATGCCCAGAATGGCGTTGAATCCGAAGGGCTGGTTGAAGGTGAGCAGCATCGGCACGACTCCGACAAGGCCAAGCGGCGCCGTCAGCATAACCATGGACATCGTCGAGAAGGATCGCACCTGCAGCATAATGACGATCAGCATGGCGGCTATCATGGCCGGGAAGATTTTGGTCAGCGCGGTGTTGGCCTTTTCGGCCTCCTCGATCGATCCGCCCAGTTCGATGCGATAGCCGGCCGGAAGGGATGCGATCAGCGGCTGAAGAGCCTTCATGATCTCCTTGGAAACCTCTGGAGGCTGGGTCGCCTCGTTGATGTCCGAGCGGATGGTGATGAGGGGCGTGCGATCGCGGCGCTTCAGAATCGGCTCTTCCAGACGGATTTCGGAATGGCCGATCTGGTCGAGCGGAATCGAGCGGCCATTCCGGCTCATCAGTGAGAAATCCGCCAGACGCGCAGGATCCAGCCGCTCGCCGCCGGCGCTGCGTGCCACGATGGGGACATCGCGGATATCCTCGCGAACCTGAGTGACGGGAATGCCGGTAAGGAGGAATTGCAGTTGCTGGCCCACCTCCGCCGACGACAGGCCGATGAGGTTCAGACGATCCTGATCCGGGACAAAGCGAAGCACAGGCGTGCGATTGCCCCAGTCGCGGTTGGCCTGCCGCACGTCGGGCACGTCCCGCATGATGTCGAGGGCCTTCTCGGAAATGCTGTAGAGTTGCGCGGGATCAGGTCCCATGACCCGGAACTCGACCGGGAAAGGCGTGTAAGGCCCGAACACGAGCTGCGTGACGCGCACATAGGCCTCGGGCGCAAGCCCCTGGGACACCGCCTCCCGGAGCCGGTGCTTCAACACTTCACGCGCCTCGGCGTCCGGAGTCAGCACGACGATCTTGGCGAAGGCAGGATCAGGCAGCTCCGGCGCCATCGCGAAGAAGAAGCGGGGAGCGCCCTGACCGACATAGCTGGTGACGATCTTGGCCTCGGGCTGCTCGTCCAGCCAGTGTTCGAGCTTCTCGACCGTGGCAGTCGTCGTCTCGATGCTGGTCCCTTCCGGCAGCCGCACCTCCACCAGCACTTCGGGGCGGTCGGATGTCGGGAAGAACTGCTGCTTGAGGGAGCCCATGCCGACAACGGAGAGCGCGAAGGCAATGCCGACGATACCGCTGGTTACGAACTTGTGGCGCACGGCGAAGGTGATGAGCCGCCGCAGGCGCCGATAGTTCGGCGTGTCGTAAATGGCGTGGGTGCCGCCTTCGACCGGTTTGATCTCGGGCAGCATCTTGACGCCGAGATAGGGCGTGAAGATCACCGCGACGATCCAGGATACGATGAGGGCGAACCCCACGACCCAGAAGATGTTGCCGGCGTATTCGCCGGCCGTCGAGCGTGCGAAGCCTACCGGCAGGAAGCCGGCAATCGTCACGAGCGTTCCTGACAGCATCGGCGCCGCGGTGTGGCTCCACGCATAGGCCGCCGCCTTGATGCGGTCCATGCCCTCTTCCATCTTCACCACCATCACCTCGATGGCGATGATGGCGTCGTCCACGAGAAGACCAAGAGCCAGGATGAGAGCGCCGAGCGTGATGCGGTCGAAGAACCGGCCGGTTTCCAGCATGATGAGGAATACGACGGCGAGCGTCAGGGGTACGGCAGGCGCCACGACGATGCCGACTCGCCAGCCCAGGCTGGCGAGGCTGACCAGCAGCACGACGCCGAGCGCCATCGCGAACTTCATCATGAACTCGTCGACCGCCGAGGTGATGTTGACGGCCTGATCCGTGACCTTGTCGAGCGTCATCCCGAGCGGCAGCGTCTGTGCGATCGCCGCAGTCCGGTTCTCCAGCGCCTTGCCGAGCGCAAGACCATCCCAGCCCCCCTGCATCACAGCCGCGAGCATGATGGTGGGTTCGCCCTGGCGTCGGATGAGATATCTGGGAGGATCTTCATAGCCGCGGCGGACCTCGGCAATGTCGGAGAGCTTCAGCGTCCGCCCGGAAGCGACGATCGGTGTGTCGGCGATCGCCTGGACGCTATCATAAGCGCCGTCGACCCGGATGAAGACCCGCGGCCCCTTTGTATCGATCGAGCCCGCCGGTGTTACGGTGTTCTGCCGCTGCAAGGCGGCGACGATATCAAGTGCCGACACGCCGAGCGTACTCAGCTTGGCAAAGGAAAACTCGACGAATATCTGTTCGGGACGTTCCCCGAGAATATTGATCTTCTTGACGCCGGGCACGTGCAGGAGGTCCTGGCGGATCACCTCAGCCTGCCTCGCCAGCTCACGCATCGGCAGGCCCTTGGCCTTGAGCGCATAAAGGGCGAAGCTCACATCCGAATATTCGTCGTTGACGAAAGGGCCGAAGACGCCGGACGGCAGATTGCGGGCTTCATCCCCGAGCTTCTTGCGGGCCTGATAGAACTCCTCCTGCACGACAGATGGCGGTGTGCTGTCCTTCAGCGTGACCGTCATATACGCGTAACCCGGCCGTGTGGTCGTCTCCACCCGGTCATACCAGGTCAGTTCCTGGAGCCGCTTCTCCAACGGTTCGGCGACGAGATCCTGCATTTCGCGGGCCGTCGCACCCGGCCATGCCGTCGTGACCGTCAGGGTCTTGATGGTGAAGTTGGGGTCCTCCGCCCGTCCAAGCATGAGGAAGGCGTAGGCGCCGGCGGCCACCAGCAGGAGGATGAAGAACAGGGTGACGGCCCGTTCGCGAACGGCGATCGCGGAAAGATTGAAGCTCATCGGTTGGCCACTCCTATTTCCTCTACGTTCGTCCTGCCGCTCGCGCTGTCCCGCAGTAGGTGAGCGCCAAGAGGACTGCGCTTGCCTAGGAAACGGGGCCTCTGACTGCGCTTCTGCTAGCTTGCAATTTGTTCAGCGACAGCTTCTTCGAGGCCAGCTTCCGCTTGGGCGGCAAGGCCGCGGGCCGCTGCTTGTGAATCGTAAAATTCCTCAAGTGCATAGACTCTGCCCCACCGCAGGGTGAACACGTGGAGACCACGGTTGACGTACGACGCGTCGCCGTTGAGCAGCGTTGCGGTGCCATCCCACTGCGCAAAAACCGTGGTATGCCAGGGCCAGCCCGTCACCCAGATGTTGTTGACCGTGATATGGAGAGTGGGCAGGACGCGGCCGAGGCGCTCAAACCAGCGGCGCAGGGCTTCTTTGTCGTGGCGCTTACCACCAAGCGTGTGGACGCCGGAGACGCGGTGATAGACATTCGACGCGACGGCTTTCACCGCCTCATCCCATCGATGGTTGTTGACGTGGTCGAAGGTCTTTCGGATCTCTTTCTTGACAATGTAACTGTATATCATTGGACGTCTCCGACGGTGATCACGGAAAGATTGAAGCTCATCAGTTGGCCCTGCTTTGAGACGCAGTCCTGACGCGAGCGCCCTCCTGCAGGAGATGAGCCCCGAGCGAAACAATCGGATCGCCAGAGTTCATTCCGGAGACCACGGCGGTTTCGCTGGTCACACGAACAAGCCGGACAGACTGAAACCGTACGGTCGAGGTGGCGCTGTCGAAGACCCAAACGCCGGTCTTCTCGCCGTCATCGAGCACGGCTCCCAGCGGCACCTGGACTTCCGGCTGCCGCGCCTTGCTTGCAAGCCGAATGGTTACCGTCGCGCCAAGCGGCGCCCCCGTGGCCTCGCCGTCGAGCACATAGCGGGCCTCATAGGTACGGGTCTGGGCATCGGCGGAGTTCGACAATTGCCGCAGATGTGCCGTATAACGACGCCCGTCGCCCCCATACACACTGGCCTCGGCAGCCGACCCGATTGCCGGCCGGATCGTTTCGGGAAGCGCGACCACCGCTTCGCGGGAGCCGGCCTGGGCGGTCCGGACCACCGGCTGGCCGGCGGAGACGACCTGCCCCGGCTCGCCAAGGGTTTCGACCACCGTTCCATCCGCGTCCGCCAGCAGGACCGCGTAAGTAGCTTCGTTCTCGGCGACCCGGGCTTCGGCTTCGGCGGCGGCAAGTTGCGCCTCGGCCGTATCCAACGCAGCCTTCGCCTGCTCGTAGCGCTGTCGGGGGACCCATCCATCCTTGAGCAAACTGGCGTATCGCCGTTCATCCGGTTCGGTCTGAACGACTATTGCACGCGCTGCGGCGACGGCGTTGCGCTTCGCCGTGAGTGCGAGGCGAAGGTCGGTGTCGTCGATCCGCATCAACGGCTGACCGGCTTTGACATCCTGACCGACGTCCACGAGCCGCTCCACGATCTTGCCGGGGACGCGAAAACCGAGATCGCTCTGCACCCTCGCCCCGATGATGCCGGTGAAGCTCCGTTCTGATGCGGTCACAGGTGCTGCCGTCACCAACTTGACGATCGGCGGTTCCTGCCTCGCGTCGTTCACGGCAGAGGCTTCCCGCGCGGGAATGGCAAGTGTGGCGAATGCGGCCGCCCCTGACGCTGCGGCCAAGACGCTGGCTAACACCACAAGATTCCTCTTTTTCATGCGCGTCGCCTCGTATCAAAAATAGATTGCATTTGCACTCTATATCCGATATAGATTTCATGTGCAATCTAAAAAAGGAGACTGGTTATGCGGGTAAGTCGCATACAGGCCGCGGAGAATCGGGAGACCGTGATCAATGTGGCAAGCCGCTTGTTTCGGGAGCACGGCTTCGACGGCATCGGGCTTAAGGACCTGATGAAAGGCGCCGGGCTGACCCAGGGCGCCTTTTACAAGCAATTCGCGTCAAAGGAGGACTTGGCTGCGCAAGCCGCCAAGCGGGCGATGGAGAGCGCCTCCCGCCGATGGTCGGCCGCTTCCGAGGCCAATCCGCAGGACCCGCTTGCCGCGGTGATCGCGTTCTATCTCAGCATGGATCATCGTGGAGAAAGGATGGACGGCTGCCCCGTCGTGGCGCTCGGCTCAGATGCCGCCAGACAGGGCATCGACGTGAAGGCGTCGTTCGAAGCCGGGATCAAGGCATATCTTGAGGTCCTCGGCAGAATGATTGCCGAGACCGGCGGTGAGGACACCAAGGGAAAGGCTATGGCCATTCTTTCGACGATGGTCGGTGCGCTGACGGTATCGCGCGCCGTCAACGACCCCGATCTCGCTCAAGCCTTTCTGGACGCGGCAGCCCAACAGGTTCGCGCAGCCGTCGCCAATTGCAAAGACGACCAGACATCGGCGTAGGCAGCCAGCGCGCTATTCCGACGCTGGACGAACTGACCGGCGCGAGCACCGGATGGGCCGGTGATTGAAGCCACAAAGAAGGAACCGATTTCCATGAACAAGACCAATCCTGGTGTCGCCCTGGTGACTGGGGCATCCACCGGCATAGGACACGCAACGGCCAAGACCTTGCAGAACGCGGGCTTTCGCGTGTTCGGAACCAGCCGTCGCGCCGTCGCCCAAAGGACCGACGGCGTCACCATGCTGACCTGCGACGTGACCGATGACCGGTCCGTGGCAAAACTGGTCTATGACGTGCTGGCCGAGGCCGGGCGCATCGACCTGCTCGTCAACAATGCCGGCGTCGGGCTGATCGGCGGCGCGGAGGAGTCATCGACCGTCCAGGCTCAGGCGCTGTTTGACGTGAACGTCTTTGGCGTTCTCCGCGTCACCAACGCGGTCCTGCCGGCAATGCGCCGTCAAGGGAAAGGCAGAATCGTCAATTTGAGTTCTGTGCTGGGGTTGATCCCAGCTCCCTACTCCGCGCTCTATGCATCGACCAAACATGCCATCGAGGGTTATTCCGAATCGCTCGACCACGAACTACGCCCTTTCGGAATTCGCGTCGTCTTGGTCGAGCCCGCCTATACCCGCACGTCCTTTGAAGAAAATCTCGCCAGGCCGGATAATTTGCTTGATGTCTATGACGCTGCGCGGGCAGGCATGGATGTGATCATGCGCAAAGCGATAGAAACAGGTGATGCTCCCGAAGTCGTAGCCGAGACCGTCTTGAAAGCAGCGACCGCACCCGTTCCGAGGGGACGCTATGCGGCGGGAAAGATGGCGCGTCAGGTCAGCTTGCTGCGCCGTTTCGTCCCCGCATCCGCATTCGACAAAAGCCTGCGGAAGCAGAACGGGCTGCCGGCCTGACGTCCACATCAGCGACATCGGGGCTGGAAGCATCGGCGCCACATTGATGCGAATACTTCGGGCGCGTGCTCTCCTTAAAGCCGTCACCGGGGTTGCAATGCGGTGGCGTATCGCGACATTGGCTGCATGAGCACGTCCGCACAACCAGTGCGTCTGGTCCGTCCCGAAAAGAAGCGGCGTCGAATACCCATTGCCGTCATCATGGCGTTGAGTTTCGGCACGCTCGTTTTCCTGTCGGTCGGCGGTGTGCTCGCATTGTCGGTCGGCGCCAATTTTCGCAACACGTTCGACCTGCTCGGCGCGCAATCAACGCTGCTTATCGACGCGATGGAGGACTCGCTGCGCGCCGAGATGGGAGACGCCGAGAACGCGGTGGACGGCATCGCGCAGCTCTATGCCCAGGGCGAGTTCCAGATCGACGACGAGGCGATGTCCGCAGCCGTTGCAGGTGCTCTGGCTGCCGCTTGGGGGGTCGAGGCGATGCTGATCTGCACCCCCGACCTGGTCTGCCGCGGCGCCGCGCGCTCCATCGAAAACAACGTTGCAACGGGCGCGATCGAGCATTTTCCGGCCGAGCCCGAGAAGTCGCCCCAAGTCCGCGCCGCCCTCGAGCAACGCCGACGGGTCGGCGGCCAGCAGTGGGGAGCGTTCGTGGCGAACGAGTTCGGCTTATACGCGCATGTCTCCGTGCCGCTGGCACGTGATGGGGTGACGCAGGCCTGGGTGATCGCGGCGGTCAAACTGCAGAAATTATCCGGCATCACGCGGGAGCTGTCATCACGATTTGGCACGCATGCCTTCATTCTCGATGGCGAAGATCGCGTGCTCGCCGACCAAAGGCTGGCCGATCCCGACGCTCTGAAGAACGACGTCCTGCCGCTGACGCCGCTGGCCACGTATGCCGATCCGGTATTGGCTGCATACAACTCGCGCAAGGTAGAGCGGGAGTTCGACACGCGCCACGCCCGCGACATAGAAATCGCCGAGATCCGGATCGACAATCAAGAGGATTCTACCTCATGGGACGGAGAGAACATTTACATAACCATTACCCGCGAGATCACCGGCTACGGCGATAAGCCCTGGACCATCGGCGCGTATTTCGAAAGCAGGCAGATCAGTGACGAGATCGAGCGCGTCATGGGCTCGGCCATGCTTGGACTTGGCGCGATGGCGGTGGCGGTCATCGTCGCAATCCTGCTTGGCAGGCGCCTGTCGCGCCCGATCCAGGCGATCGCCGGCCAGGCCACGCGCGTTGCCGATTTCGATCTCGACGGCGTGACCCCGCTGCCGCGCAGCAGGGTGCTGGAACTGGACAATCAGGCTTCGGCCTTCAATGCAATGCTGATCGGTCTGCGTGCATTCTCGACCTATATTCCGCGCTCGCTGGTGGCCAAGCTTGTGCGCACCGGAGAGGTCGGCATCGCCGAACCGCGCGAAGCCATCGTCACTGTCATGTTCACCGATATCGCCGGTTTCACCACGCTGTCGGAGCGGATGGACGCTGCCGCCACGACCAGGCTCCTCAACCATCATTTTGCAATCCTGTGCCGTGCGGTCGACGCGCATGGCGGCACGGTCGACAAGTTCCTGGGCGACGGCATGCTGGCGTTCTTCGGCGCGCCAGACCGTTTGAAGGGCCATGCCGCCGCGGCCGTCCGCGCCGCCGCGGTGATCCGCGAGGAGCTGGACAAGGACAATCTGGAAGCGACCGCCAAGGGTCTGCCATCTCTTCTTATCCGCATCGGCATCCACACGGGCTCCGTCGTCGTCGGCAATATCGGCGCATCCGACCGCGTCAACTATACGATCGTCGGTGACACTGTGAACGTCAGCCAGCGGCTGCAGGACCTCGGCAAGCAGCTCGAACCGGGCACCACCGCCGCAATCGCCATTTCCGGCAAGACCGCGGCGCGGCTCGATGAAGATTTCGAAACGATCCCGGCGGGCAAGCACAGGCTGCGCGGGCGCGGCGAGGCGACGGAGGTCTTCCGGCTTGGCAACGTCGCGACGTCAGCATCGCCCCGCATGGACGTTCACAGCGCCCAAGCGGGCTGAGGAACATGCCACTTCCATACCGCTGATCGACGACGACAGCTTCGACATGACCGGATCGCAGTTCGGCGTGATGCTGTTTCCCGACATGCCGAAGGGCGTCAGCGAGACGGTACGCGTGGTGCTCCGGGAGCGGCTGCTAATTTCATAATTCCCTCCAGAAGTTGCTTTTTGTTTTCCCCCGGGTCCGCACGCTAACGGTCACATATCTTAGTCGAGGTGGTTTTCGCGGAAGCGCAATCAACGCTGACCGGGCTGCCCTGTGCTGACCCGCCGGGCACGGTTGCGCCCAGCGCACCCACGTGGCTGGCAAAGTTGTCCCGCGTGTCCTGGTCGATCACCGCGACAGGGGCGGCAATGGCTAGCCCGGCCGCGGTGCCGGCTGCGTGCGCCACTCCCGCGGTCGCGGTGACGATGTGGTCGCCAAGGCCCAGCCGATTGTCGCTCAACGCCTGTCCGCTCGAGAGGCGGGTACCGATGAGCTGGACGATCTCGGGCGACTCGGCGAACTTGCTGTGATGAAGATCATCGCCAGCCTTGATCTTGGTAAGGTCGATGACAGATATGTTGTTGGCCGCGAGCTCGGTCTTGTAGGGCTCCTGCTCCGGATCGATCGAGCCCAGCCGGGCCACATCGCCCCAGACGCGCCGCGATACCGCTAACGCCCGATCGTCACGCGAGACAAAGAGTGTGAATTGTGGGCGCGGAGCTCCCATGTCGGCGATCTGCGAGCGGAAGACGTCGACGTCGACGTCGGGCGCGGCAAGCATGACGTTCTTGAATTTGGGCGGGAGCCTGCCGTTGCGGATTGCCATTTGCCGAAGAGACTCCAGCGCCAGCCAGTTCCCCATCGAATGCGCCAGTACGGAGACCTCTTTGACATTGGGGTCGCGCCCCAAATACTGAAACAGATTTTCCAGGGCATTACGCGTGTAGTTGGTGCTTTCGCGGTCGTACCCATAGGCAAGAAGACTGCCCCGCGAGGGCCAGGTGACCAGCACGGGAACGCTGTGCGTTCCCGAATCGTGGACAATCTGCGCGAAACGGTAGACCGAGTCCTCGAACCGGTTGTTGAAGCCGTGGATGAAGACAAGGACGCTGCGGTCCTGGCTCTTCGCGACAGAGGTGTTGAACCAGCTTTCGGCTGTACCTTGGGAAACTTGCTCCGCCCGCAGAACCGCAAAATCGGTCGCGGGATCCGAAGGCAGTTTTTTTGGCCAGGCGACCTCGCCGACTTTGCGGACATTGTCAGGCGGGATCGACACGGTGATCTCCGCAAAGGCTGGCGTCATGCCGCGCTCCCCGCCGAACATCTCGCCGGGTTTCGAGGCCCGGCCGCGCGTTGTGGCGACCAGCATTTCGACCCTGCTGGTGGACGGGGAGGTGTCGGCTACTGGCGACAGGACACCGGTCGGGCGGCTTGCGCATCCCTCCAGAAAAGCGAGCAGGGCAGCGGCCGCCAAAATTCCTTGGCCGCGTCCCGCAATGGAAGCCGAACCAACGCGATCGAGAGAGCTTCGGGAGCGGCCGCTAGTCGACATAGACGACGACGTATCTTGACCCGGAGGACTGATAGTAGGTCCCGCCGCATCGCCAAACCAATGTGCCGTAGACAGTTACCCGTGCGCAGCCCGCAGGCAGCGCGCTGATGTAGATTGCCGACCGCCGAACAGTCCGACGGGTCGTGCGGCGGGCCACGCCGGCCACGCTCCCCGGAGTGGCGGGGTGACCTATCCGAGCATCGGCTTCCGGTAGCAGCGAATGGTTGGTCACGACCGCCGCCGGGTCGACCTGGAGGAAAGTCACCAGGAACAGGGCAAGGACCATGCCTTTGCGAAGCGCAAGTCTCATCGCCGTCACTCCTTGGCCAGGTCGATTTCGCCGGTTGCGTCGGCGGTAAGGGCGCCGAG
>NZ_AHAM01000214.1 GCF_000236565.1 Mesorhizobium alhagi CCNWXJ12-2
CGGCACCATCTCGCGCAATTGGTGCCGCCGGATCGTTCTCCGAATTTGCATAGTTTCGGTCTGTGCCATGCTCAATCTCCTTCATCGGTGAGGCGATAGAGAACGATAGATGTTGATACGGGAAGCCCCCTCGAACTGCCGTGCGGTATTTTCGGGCTGGAGCGTACACATCGGCGGGTTTTCCCTCGGCTGCTAGGTGCAGCATAGGGGCGAGTAGGCGCTGATGGACGAGCCCAGAAGGTGCGAGGCCCGCGACAAGGCGGAGGCCAGTGGAAGACACGACTCCCCTTTAAAATCCGGTTCCGAAAGGAGTGTCGGTTCGATTCCAACCACCCGCACCATCTTCTCTTTCTACACAATCCGGGTCACTGAGTTCGGCTCTGCCAATGACCACCTGAATTCCGTGCTCATCCTCAGAGGGATCGGTGGTGCCACGCGTTTGGTGACGATCACACACACAGGAAGACTCGCCGGATCGCAACGCTGGCCTCCGCAGGCTAGCCTTCCAAGCCGCCCCCGGCAGTATCGGACCTGATGACGTCAAAGGCCGACAGCACCAGGGCGCAAATGCTTAGAAACCCGGTGGCAAAGGCCAGGAGAATGGCCCAAGTGAAGGCTTCTCTGGTCGGGCTGAAGCCGCCGATCACCCAAGGCACGATGACGAGCGCCACGACACCAGCAGTGCCCACGACCTCGTTCACGAGCATCATGGTGGAGCGGGTCGCCCTCGCCACGGCAGCCATGCGCAAGGCCGTATCGACATTGGCTGCCACGAGTATGAAGCTCAGAACGATGAAGAGTATTCCGGACCAAACAGGTTCCAAGGCGACCAGGCTGAACGAAAGCCCCACGGGTATGGCGAAGAGCACGAGGATGATGCGGGTGGAGGACCTGAAATAGGGCCTGACCACTTTGTCCACGGGACCAAGGCGGCGGAAGCCGGTTTCGATGTAAAAGAGCATTCCCACAATGAAGAGACCGATCAACCCGGCCGAAACCTCTGCCATCGTTAGGAGGAAATCGTCTGAAATTTGTTGCATGGTTCAAAGGCCTCAACGCGCAAGGAGGCCGGTCGCGCCGCCGCGACCAGTTCGGGATCGGATACTGTAGCGAGTCGCGCCGGGATGATAGCCAGACGGCGCGGCGGTCGAGGTCGAAGATGGTGCGGCCGGTACGACAACCAAGTTCCGTTGGAGCGCTAGGTTGAATTTTATCCAATCGGCCAGGCCGAAACCTCTCTAGGCATATTCACCGAAGCCGCGCGACCGCGTGGTCGTACAGGTGCATTCAGGCCATTGGAGAGATTGATGTACGAATTCCCGAAAGTTGGACCCGAACAGGAACGGTTCTCGCTCTTCGCGGGAGAATGGGACTCCCAGGTGCGGTTCTATTTTGACCCCACGCAGCCGCCAATGGAAAAGGCCGGGCGCTATACTGCCAAGCTCAATCTTGGCGGATATTTTCTCGACCGCGAGTTCGAAGTCGATCTGGATGACGCCGGCGACTTCGCACAACTGGCGTTTCATGGCCGAGGATTGACGGGATACGACCCTTTCGCAGGCAAATATCTCGGAGTTTGGGCGGACTCCGGAAGTCCCGCCTTGTATCAGACCGAGGGCGCGTTCGACGCTTCCGGCAGGGTCTTTAAGGAAGTGTCCGTAGGCCCAGGTCCTGACGGCAAGGAACTGCACTTGCGATTGATCACGGAAATAGCCGGTTCTGATCGCCAGCTCTTCAGCATCCGTCGGCTGCTTGAAACCGGCGAGGAAGTGCTCATTACGGAAATGGTCCACACTCGAAAACGGTAAACAAGGGTGATCGAACGCTGCGGCGCGAGAGAACGGCGGCTTTGCGCGAGCGGTGGAAGAGCGCGTTAGCCTCGCATCTATCGGAGGCGAAGCGGCGTCCCGCAACAGACGCCGCTTGGCGACCTGTGCGGATTCGTCCTCGGCGGCCTCATCCAGCCGGCGCAGCGGCGAGTCCGCCCCCTCCTAACTCGCTCGCGTGCGGCGCGCCACGTCGCCTGCTACTGGCGGCTGCCGACAAAGTCATTTGATTGGAAAGCAACAAGCGGAGTGTCGCTGAAGATCCAGAGTGGCATGTCTCTTGGACAGAACAGATCGCCAGGAGCTGAATTATGGATATCCTTAAAGACAAAGTCGCCATCGTTACTGGAGCAAGTTCAGGTATCGGCTATGCGGCTGCAAAGTTGTTCGCACAGGAAGGCGCCAAGGTCGTTGTGGCGGGACGCCGCAAGGCTGAGCTCGAAGCTCTGGTCGACGAAATCGAAAAGGCCGGCGGACAAGCCATCGCCGTTGCGGGCGACGTGAAGGACGAGGCACATGCAAAGGCCTTGGTCGACACCGCGATCGATCAGTTCGGCGGGCTCGATATCGCATTCAATAATGCCGGATCAAGCGGCGAGATGGGACCGGTGCCCGACCTTTCGGTCGCAGGATGGCACGACACTATCGACACCAACCTTACCAGCGCTTTTCTCGGTGCGAAGTACCAGGTGCCGGCGATGCTCGAGGGCGGCGGCGGCTCCATCGTCTTCACCTCGAGTTTCGTCGGCAACACCGTCGGCTTTCCGGGCACGGGCGCATATGCCGCTGCCAAGGCAGGGGTCGTAGGCTTGACCCGGGTGCTGGCTGCGGAGTTCGGCGCCCAGGGCATCCGGGCGAACGCGATTCTCCCGGGCGGCGCCGATACGCCGGCCAATCACGGCAACCTGCCAGGTGCTCCCGAGGGTACGCGAGCCTTCATCGAAGGTCTTCACGCGCTCAAGCGTCTTGGGCGGCCCGAGGAGATCGCCCAAGCCGCGCTCCACCTCGCGTCCGACGCATCGAGTTTCATCACGGGCGTTGCGCTTCTGGTCGACGGCGGCGTGTCGATCAACCGAACCTAGACGTGGAAACGGTCCTCCCGGGCGCAGCGAATGCCCGGCGGATTGCCCGAACGCATTCGCAAAGGAGACCTTCATGGGACGCGAACAGAATGTGGCGATCGTCGAGCGCGTATTCGGCGGACTTTGGCACGGCGCCAGCAAGATGGAGATGCTGGAAGAACTGATAGCACCCGATCATGTGTTTCACTTCCACAGCCCCATCAACCCAATCCCGGAGACCGGGCCCAAGGGTTACCGGCAGGTCCTGGAGGGTTTTGCAGCAGCGTTTCCCGACAATCTCGCCACCATCGAGCCGGTTACGGTTTCCGAAGGCGACTTCATCGTCAATCGCTGGCTGTTCGAGGGAACCCACCTAGGCCCTCTCGGCAAGATCCCTCCCACCGGCAAGAAGGTGTCGATAGAGGGCTTGGACATAACGCGCATTGCCAAAGGCAAGGTCGCCGAGACCTGGGTGTATGCCGACAATCTGGGCATGCTTATGCAACTCGGTGTCGTCACGCTGCCGACATAGGTCATGCGCCGCCGTTTGGTGGGTCTCCGGTCGACCGTCACTTCGGTTCCGGAGCAGCAAACGGAGTTTTCTCAGCTTCTGCGAGGCGTAGACCTCGCTTGGGACCAGCGGACCTGCCGCCACCCGAAGGCCCAACCCCGAAACACCGGCAGCACATAAGGGTTCATCATGTCGAAGGAAGAGGACAACAAGGCTATCGTCGGCCGATGGTTTGACGGCTTCTGGGGCAATCCCTGGAATCCTGAAATTATCAACGAACTCGCGGCGGCCAACATGCTCCTGCAATATTCACTGCATGAGCCGCGCCGTGGTCGTGACGACATTAAGGCATTCATGACCGACTTCCGCGAGGCGTTCCCGGATCTCGAGTTTGGTGGTGCGGCCGACCTCATTGCCGAAGGCGACTATGTGGTCGGACGTTGGGAAGGCGGAGGCACCCACACCGGCCCCGCGTTCAGCGACTTCCTCATCGGTTCGCTCCCGGCAAAGTCGGGCCGGAAGATGCACTTCACGGGAACGACCGTGCTTCGCGTCGAGAACGGCAAGATCGTCGAGGAAATCGGCCTGGACGACGGCGTGACCGCGCTCCAGCAACTCGAACTCATCCGGGCTGCCTGAGGCAAGACATGGGCATCGTTCGCAGGTTGGGCGACCCCCATCAATCCGAGCACGCCCTGCTTGGCACGCTCCACGAAGCCGCGCCGCTTTCCAATCCGGAAGCGGCGCGAACCGCTGTCTTTGCCGCGCTCAACGGCCTCGTCGCAGCGGGCGTCGCGACCTGGCGCGAACGAAGGGCAAACGGCATCGAACTACGCGGGATCGCCGGCGACACATGGTTGCTTGATGACCGGGGTGTGACGCGCGTCCGCTGATGCGCTCGTATTCCGTCCTCGCCGACCCTATTTCTATTCGAAAGCAAGAGCCGGAGTGCAGGCAGCGCAAAGGCGCGTCATCTTGGCCATAGACAGAAAATTCGGAAAGTTCGGCCATGAGCACGCTCGTCAAGGAAAGATCGAAGGAAGCCATCGCCACCGAGCGGGATCCACGCTGGGCTGGCGTTCTGGCGCGCGACCGGTCACTGGACGGCGACTTCTACTATTCCGTCGCCACCACAGGCATCTACTGTCGCCCGTCCTGCCCTTCGCGGACGGCGAATCCGAAGAATGTCCGTTTCCATGACAGTATCGCGGAGGCGGAGGCCCTGGGCTTCCGGGCATGCAAGCGCTGCAGGCCCGACCAGCCATCTGCGGACATTCAAAATGCTGAGACGGTCGCGCGAATCTGCCGATTGATCGAGCGGGCCGAAGAGATTCCGCCGCTTGGCGTCCTTGCTAAGGCAGCGGGACTGAGCCCGGGCTATTTCCATCGCGTATTCAAGGCGGTCACGGGTGTAACGCCAAAAGACTATGCCGCCGCCAATCGCGCCTCCAAAATTCGCCACGAACTGGGTCGAAGCACGACCGTGACCGAGGCGATCTATGACGCGGGGTTCAATTCGAACGGCCGCTTCTATGAGCAATCCGATCAGATGCTCGGTATGACCCCAACGGACTATCGGGCCGGCGGCGCCAATGCCGAAATCCGCTTCGCCGTCGGTGAGTGCTCGTTGGGCTCGATCCTGGTGGCGAAGAGCGAGAAGGGCGTCTGCGCGATCCTGTTGGGCGACGATCCTGACTTGCTCGTTCGCGACCTGCAGGATCGTTTTCCGCGCGCGCGACTGATCGGCGGCGATCTCGAATTCGAGGGACTGGTGGGACGGGTTGTGGGCCTCATCGAGGCACCCGAGCTCGGACTCGATCTACCGCTCGACATCCGTGGCACCGCGTTCCAGCAGCGCGTCTGGGCGGCCCTTCGCGAAATCCCGGCGGGCACGACCGCAACCTACAGCGACATCGCCCGGAAGATCGGCGCGCCCAAATCGGTGCGCGCTGTGGCTGGCGCCTGCGCGGCCAATGCGCTGGCCGTTGCGATCCCGTGTCACCGAGTGGTGAAGAGCGACGGCGCGCTCTCCGGCTATCGCTGGGGAGTCGAGCGCAAGCGCGTATTGATCGACCGCGAGGCCCGGGCCGCCTGAGCGGCCACACCGCCGTCAACGACGTGCGGAACGCCTGTCCGCCAGCGCCCATCGAACATCGATCTACGTTTTCTCGATTCGAAAGCAAGGGGCGGAGTGCAGCCAATCTGACGCAATGCGAGGGTGTGTCGGACACCAAGATGAAGGGCAAGATCATGAACGCTATCGCAGTGCAGGCCGATACGATGATCGAGGACATCGGCTTCGGCTTCGGTCAATTCTCGCTGGGCACCGTGCTCGTCGCGGCCAGCGATAAGGGCGTCGCCGCCATCCTGATGGGCGACGACCAAACCGCGCTTACTCGCGAACTGACCAGCGCCTTCCCGGGCGCGCGTCTCGCCGACCAGGCAGGACTGGAAGACATGACGGCAAAGGTCGTCGCCTTCCTTGACGCACCGCATAAGGGGCTGGAGCTTCCGCTCGACATTCGCGGCAACGCGCTGGAGCAGGCAATCTGGCAGGCATTGCGCGCTGTGCCGTCGGGCGAGACGATCACTTATGGCCAGATCGCCAAGGCGTTGCCGGTGCCCGCCACGGCCCAGGAGGTCGGCGCCGCCTGCGCCGCCAATGTCCTGGCGGTCGCTATCCCTTGCCACCGCGTGGTCAAGGCGGACGGCTCGATCTCGGGCTATCGCTGGGGCGTGCAGCGCAAGCGCAACCTGATCAACCGGGAGGCCGCGGCATGAGTACCGCAATGATGAGCACCGCAAGAAAACCCCATGAAGCGAGCAGCCGCGTAGAGGCGATCGACTGGTCGGCGGTCTCCGCCGACCTCGACCTCCAGGGTTGGGCGAACATGCCGAAGCTGCTTTCCGCAAGGGAGTGCGACACCGTCGCAGGTCGCTATGATATTGATGAGGACTTCCGCAGCCATATCATCATGGCGCGGCACGGCTTCGGGCGCGGCGAGTACAAATATTTCGCCTATCCCCTGCCATCGCTGGTCGAGGAGCTGCGCACGGACCTCTATCCGCACCTCGCGCCCATCGCCAACCGCTGGCACGAGACGATGGGGAGGGATGTGCGCTTTCCCGACGACCACGCCGCCTTCATCGCGCGCTGCCATGCGGCAGGACAGACCCGGCCGACGCCGCTGCTGCTCCAATACGGCAAGGACGACTACAACGCGCTCCACCAGGATCTCTACGGCGAACACGTCTTCCCGCTCCAGGTCGCGGTGCTTCTCAGCGAACCGGGAGAGGATTTCGAGGGCGGAGAATTCGTGCTGACCGAACAGCGCCCGCGTATGCAGTCGCGCGCCATGGTAGTGCCGCTCAGGCAGGGCGACGCGGTGGTGTTCGCCGTGAACAGCAGACCGGTCCAAGGTACGCGCGGCTCCTATCGCGTCAAGCTCCGCCACGGCGTCAGCAAGCTGCGCTCGGGCCATCGCCATACGCTCGGCATCATTTTCCATGACGCCAGCTGAAGCCAGGACATTTGCCATTCCGCCTGTTCGATTAGTGAGCAACAGGCGAAAGCCGCCCAACATCACCCGAATATCGTGCGCGACGAGTCGGCGGACAGGGGTGGTGCGATGCAGCGCTTGAAAGCAGGATGATGAGCCATCCTGTAAGATCGGCTTCTCGGCTTCTAGGAGGCGGTAAAACCTATAGCTGGATGATCGATGATCCAGAGCCAGGTTCCGTCTTCTTGCCGCGCCGCGACTTCTACCGTCACCGTCCCATTGGTCAGGACGGTTGAGGTCAAGGCGACATTGCCGTTTACTAGCGGAGGGGATTGTTCACCCGGAGCGAACCTCGGACGGTCCTTGCATAGCTCTGCATAAAAGGCTCGTATGGCATCTTGGCCAACAGCCTTCGATCCATCAGGCAGAACCAGAATGGCATCTTTGGAATATATACTTACTATGCCTTCGACATCGCCATCGTTGAGGTTGCTCAACAACAACTCTGAAAGTTCGTTTGGGGATAAAGCTGGTCCGCGCTTGCTCATTCTGGTTCTCGCTTGTGGTTACTGACGACAGTCGTTTAATGTGTGTGCCGCAACTTCGCCAGCGAACGGCAGTTCGCGGTTTCGAATACTTGGCTATTTGTTATCCGCTCCGCCAGCACGTCGGCGAACACGATTAGGTCCTTGCGATTGGCGACTGCGACGGGAGAGGATGATGGCGATGCCGATCAACGCCGCTCCCGCAAGCTGAATGAGGGTAATCGCTTCGCTGAGCACTGCGTAGGCGCCGCCCAGGGCGAAGACGGGGACCAGCGAGAGCACGACTCCGAAGCGGCCGGCTGTCATGCCGCGGAGCGCATGAAGGTGGAGCCACACCGCGGCGCTATGCTGGAGCAGGCCCGACAGAATAGCGAGCCAAAGTGCCTCGGGCGGCGGGGAGGCGGCAAGTGGCGGCGACGAGACGCCCGCCACAACGAGAAACGCCACGGCGCCCCCGAGAACCACGAGCCCAACCGTCTGCTGGGACAGCGCGAGCGGCAGCGGGCCGGCGTCGGCGACCAGGCGGCGGTTCAGCACCGCGTAGAGGGCTCCTGTCGCCGCCGACGCAAGCACCAGCAGGTCGCCATCGCGCGGGCGGCCGACACTGGCCAGGTCAGGCCCGGTGACCAGCAGAAGGCCTGCCACGATCACGGCGAGCACGACGAGGAACCGTCTGCCGATGCGCTCGCGTAGCAGCAAGGCGGCGAGCAGTGCGATCAGCACCGGTTCGGCAGTGGCGATAATGGCTGCATTGCCGGCGGTGGTTCGCGCCACGCCGAATGCAAAAACCGTATAGGTGAAGGCATATTCGATCGTGCCCGACGGCACGCTACGCTTCACCAAGCCGCCACTCGGCCATCGCCCGACCACGGCGCTGATGCAGCCGAGCAGCACGACGGAGGCAGCGAGCTGGATCAGAGCCAGTGAGAAGACGTCGAGACCCGCCTCCAGCGCAGCGCGCGAGGCAACGATTCCGAAGCCCCAGCCTGCTGCCGAGAGGACACCCAGCAGCGTGGGCCAGAACGGAGTGCGTGCGATGCTGGTGAGGGACGCAGGTGTGTGAGGCACCATGTGCTCACCGGTCTTTCTCGCGTGCCGCCTGCTCGACCGGGCAGACGTCTGGCGGGCAGTTGTCGAGATCGCACAGGCGGCACGTATGGTCGCAGGTTTCGCGATCAGACGTCATGGCCGTCAGCATGCGCTCGAGCAGGAGTTCCAATGTACTCCGGTCTTTAGAGCCCAACTGCGCCAGCGCTCGGTCGAGCACTTCGCGACGGGCGGCGAGGATGACGGCGACGCGGGCGCGACCTGCTTCGGTTGCGCTAAGCGTTCGCGCACGCCGGTCGGCGTCACTGACCTCACGCCTGACTAGCCCTTCGCGCACGAGTCGATCGACGAGGCGGGTCGTCCCCGCGGCCGAGAGGCGTAGGGTGCGCGACAGCGAGTCAATCGTCTCGTTTGGCCACGTGGCGATCTCGACGAGAGAGGCCGCTTCCGACGGGCCTCCGCTGGCGCGCTTGCGGATAGCCGAATAGAACTCGTCGGTCAGCGCGAGCGCGAGAGCCCCGAGGAGGTTGGCGATACGATTATTTGTTTGCATGGCGGAGCCCATGGCCCTGGCAGATTATTTGTTTGCGTCATGCAAGGAACTGTTGACGGCGCCGGACGTTCCAAACCTGCGAACCTTTTTTGCAGCAGCCGGAGGTAACGATGTCGACCTATCGTTATGCAATCCTCGAAGCCCCTTCTACACTGGGCTTGGCGACGGACGGTGTGGAGTGCTTGCCCGATCGGCTCCTGGAGCTAGGTTTTGCCGATCGGATCAATGCGCGTCGCGCAGGGCGACTGGCGGTGCCGCCGAAACATCCAACGCCCGATCCGGAGACTGGAACCTTAAATGCCGAGGCGATCGCGAGGTGGTCGCCCAAGCTTGCTGATGCGATGGAGACGCTGCTCGACGCGGGCGAGTTCCCCGTTGTGCTCGGCGGCGATTGCACGATCTTGTTGGGCTCGATGCTAGCCCTCAAACGGCGTGGCCGCTACGGCTTGCTTTTTATCGACGGCAATGCAGATTTTTTCCAGCCCGAGGCCGAGCCCAACGGCGAGGGTGCATCGATGGATCTCGCTTTCGCAACGGGGCATGGGCCGACGCTCCTGACCAACATTGAGGGCCGTGGTCCGCTGGTGCGATCGGAGGACGTCGTTGCGCTCGCGTACCGCGATCACAAGGATCAGAAAGATTTCGGCAGCCAGTCGCTGCCCAAAGAGCTTGTGGCGTTTGATCTTCCCGCCGTGCGCGAGATGGGAATCGAGGGCGCGATGCGCAAAGCGGTCGACCATTTGAGGCGCCCGGAGCTCGAAGGCTTCTTCATCCATCTGGACGCCGACTGTCTCGACGACTCTATCATGCCAGCCGTTGATTTTCGTGTGCCGGGCGGCCTGTCGTGGGACGAACTGGAGGCGGCGCTACGGATTGCCCTGGCGAGCGGCAACGCGGTCGGTATCGAGGTCGCCATATACAATCCGCGCCTCGACGAGGATGGCAGCGCTGGGCGCGGCCTGACCGAAGTACTGGCCACGGCACTCCTCGGCGCGGACCTCGCCGCGCTTTGACTCAAGCGCCGAGGTCTCGACGGCGGTGATAGTGGCGGCGGCTCTTGGCTGCGTTGCCGCATGTCGCCATGTCGCACCAGATGCGGCGGCCGCCCTTGGACTTGTCGATGAAGATCCAGCCGCATTGAGCTCCGCTGCAGATGCGCGATCGTCCCGCCGGCAGTTCGCCGAGGAGATCGACAGCGGCCATTGCGAGGCTATCGGCTATCAGGTCGAGGCCGCTTTGATCGCTGTCGAGGCTGGGGCCGATATGGCCGCACTCGCTGCGGAAGCGGGTCCGCGCCACAGCTTCCTTCCATATCGATTCGAGAACCCTGATCTCCGCCGCCGGGACCTCCACCCCCACGATCCGCGCCGAGACGATTCTATGCAGCGCCTCGCGCAGCCGCTTCGCACGATCGAGCGCAGCGGCGGCGCGCTCGGGAAACGATGCAGATATGCCGCGCAGACTCGCAAGGGTCGCTTCGTCGAACAGGCCGGCAAGCCCGGCCCAGTCCAGCAAGCGGCCATAGCCGTCGAACCAGTCTCGCGGCATTCTCGTGTCGCGTGCTGTGACGGTGTTGACGAAGTCCAGCACGACATGACCGCCAACCAGATCGCGCGCGACAAAATCGTGGGGCACAATTTGCATAACTGGTAATATCACGTTTACCGGTTGACTGTCACACCGGCAACCGGATAAATAGTTTTTAGAGGTTGAAATGGCCAGAGAGATGCAATCCGCGCCGAGCGCACCGTCCGGGCAGGGAGACTTCGATTTCCTCTTCGGCCAATGGCGAGTCGCCGATAGACGGCTGGCGGTGCGGCTTGCCGGAAGCAATGATTGGCTAGCATTCGACGGTGTCAGCGCGACCCGCCCAATCCTCGGCGGGCAGGCGAATATCGAAGACAATATCCTGAATTCCCCGGCCGGAACCTATCGCGCCGCAGCGATCCGCGCATTTGATCCTGCGCCGGGCCAATGGGCGATCTGGTGGCTCGACTCGCGCTATCCCGACAGCCTGGGGACACCTGTTGTAGGCCGGTTCGAAAATGGGGTTGGCACCTTTTACTCGGACGATATGCATGAAGGCCGGCCCGTCCGCACCCGCTTCCTGTGGACGCAGGTCACCTCGGGCGCACCGCGCTGGGAACAGGCGCTATCGGCTGATGGCGGAACCAGCTGGGAAACCAACTGGATCATGAACTTCACCCGGACCGGCGACTGAGATGGTCCACGGCCCCGCCCATGACAATCATGCCGGTCCCGAAGGACTTTCGCGTCGCCAAAGCTTCGCGCTCGCCGCGTACGGCGCGGTACTGGCGACCTTCGGCGCCAGGGCGAATGCGTTCACTGGCGAGCCGAGCAACCCGTCGGGCAGCTCGCGCGACTTCGACTTCCAGTCCGGACATTGGCGCGTAGCCCATCGCAGCCTGCGACGCAGTGGTTCCGGGCTCGAATGGCAGGAGAATGCGGGCAGCTGCGTCGCGGGGCCTCTCCTCGGCGGCAACGCCCATTGGGACGACCATGTCATTCACCTCGCCGGCGGAGCGTTTCGCGGCGCCACCATACGCGCGTTCAACTCCGAAACCGGGCGCTGGGCGATCTGGTGGCTCGATTCGCGCGAGCCCGATCGTATCGAACCGCCGATGATCGGCGGATTCCGCGACGGCATTGGCACCTTCTTCGGCGACACCATCCTCAACGAACGACCGACCAAGATAAGGTTCCTGTGGACGCGGACCGACACGCCCTCGCCGCGTTGGGAGCAAGCCTATTCAAGCGACGGCGGTGCCAGTTGGCAGACGGTCTGGACGATGGACTTCGCGCGTGCTGACGCGGCGTGATTTCTCGATTGCCGCCGGGGCATTCGCCATGGCCTCGGCCTGCACCCGCACGACGGCGCTGGCCGACAGCTCGACGTTGCTGCCCGAAAGAGTATTCAGTTGGCGAGTCTCACGCGGCCTCTAGGACGCGAAAGAACCAATAGCTGGATGATCAATGATTCAGAGCGAATCAATCAGACTGGGTAGGTGCTTTAATGCTTTTTGCAGCGCGTGAACCGCGGTTTCCCCTCTTTCGATTTGTCTCGCAGCTCTGGTACGGCGAGAATGCACCAAACCATTCGCATGAGAGCTTTCTGCCCACCGGCGAATTCGATCTTGTCATCAATACGCGGGATGGTGTTCTCCGGATTTACGATCCCGAGCAGATCGATGAGGCTGCCGTTTTCTCGGGTCCTCTGGTGGCGGGGCCCCATACCCGCCCCTACGTTATTGATACGGGTCAGCAGGCATCACTCTTGGGTGCGAAGTTCCGTCCAGGCGGCGCATATGCGATCTTTGGACTGCCGGCCGACGCATTGCGAGATCGGCACGTGCCTCTCGAATCTCTTTGGGGCTCGTCGGCGAGCCAACTGCAAGAGGAAGCGATGGCAGCGGCGACACCGGAAACGCGCATCGCTGTTCTTGAAAGAGCAATGTCGGCGCGGTTGACGGCTCACCCGAGCCCACACCCGGCGGTCGCCCACGCCATTAGTCGATTTCATACGCGGCATGGCGTTGATCTTATCGCAGCCGTGGCGGGAGAGGTCGATCTGAGTTCACATCGTTTCATCGACGTTTTTCGGCGCGAGGTCGGCCTTGCGCCCAAGCTGTACTGCCGTCTGCTTCGCTTCCGCCGCATAATGCGCGACATCGCACAGAGGCCGGACACGGATCTGACGAGCCTCGCTCTCGATTGCGGATATTATGATCAGTCTCATATGATCCGCGAGTTCAAGTCGTTCTCTGGCCTCACACCGTCTGCATACCGCGAGGCCGACGGCCGGTACGACAACCACGTTCCGTTGGAGCGCTAGGTTGAATTTTATCCAATCGGCCAGACCGAAACCTCTCTAGGCATATTCACCGAAGCCGCGCGACCGCGCGGTCGTGCAGGTGCACTTAGGCCATTGGAGAGATTGATGTACGAATTCCCGAAAGTTGGACTACTGCGCCTGCGATTGATCACGGAAATAGCCGATTCTGATCGCCAGCTTTTCGGAGACCGGCGAGGAAGTGCTTATCACTGAGATGGTTCACACTCGAACGCGATAAACGGAGCTATTCGGGTCGTTGCCGGGGCAGCGCCAAGGCGCCGGATCGATGGAACTGTATCTCATCCGCTATCGACTGACGGCAGCTGCGCGCGTGCGCCGATAGTCTCGCCTCTACGCACGTGCCGCAGCTTGTCCGGGTTGCGCATCACATGGATGGCGATGACCTTTGGGGGTGCCGATCAGTGACGGTGTCAGGAGAGTACGGACAAATCCCTCGGCAGCATATGCTTGAACAGCGCGATCACGCGCTGGCCCTCCTTTGGTTTCAGCGCAATCGCGTGACGCACTGCCGCAGCGATAAGCGTCATGGTCAGCCGAGAGAATGCCAGGATTGCCGGCGCCGGCGCGTCCGTGAACCGTTGCAGGGTTTCACGCAGCAATCCGGCAAGAAATTCGCCTTCTTCCTCATCAAGTTCTTGCAGCGCCCTGTCGGCCTGCGCCGCTTGCCAGATGTCGCGCATCACAGGATCGTCCAGGTACATCCGATAATAGCCTTCGACGATGCGGCACAGAGCCGGATGCAAATCCTCCGTGGTCTTCATTATGGCCAGTTCGCGCTGAACGCACGCGCGCTCGATGGTGTTGTAGCGCTCCGCGAGCGTTCCGATGATAGCCGTCTTGTCCGGAAAGTACTGGTAAAGCGATCCGAAGGGCACACCCGCGCGCTCGACGATGTCGCTCATGCGGAAGGCTTCGCTGCCCTTCTCCGAGATCAGTTCGACTGCACTTTCGAGGATTCGCTCGAACCGCTCCCGGCTGCGTCGTTGGGTTGGCACCAGGCGCGGTCGCGTAGCAGCCACTGCTTCCGTCACCGCCTGTTTCCCCTCTTTTGCGGTCACCGTCACCTCCGTGAATTTCGCCTTGACAGATTAAATACGAGAGATTATCGGTTTTGGCAAATGCGAGAAAGTCTCGTATTATAGCAAGAGAAAGGACGCTTCATGACGCAACCCCCCATCCTAATCATCGGCGCCGCCGGCAAGTCCGGCCTGCGAGTCAAGAATCTGCTTGAAGCGCAAGGCCATGAGGTCCGCGCCGCGTCGCGCTCCACCGCAATCCCATTTGACTGGACCCGGCGCGAAACCTGGGCCCCGGCGTTCGAGGGCGTGGCCAAGGCCTACGTCACTTATCAGCCCGATCTTGCCATCGAGGGCGCGGCCGACGACATCGCGGAGCTCAGCCATATCGCGCGCGGGAAGGGGGTCGAGCGGATTGTTTTGCTCTCGGGCCACAACGAACCCGGCGCGCAGCGGGCGGAGGTGGCGCTACAAAAATCGGGCGTTGGCTGGACCAATGTGCGCGCCAGCTGGTTCAATCAAAATTTCTCAGAGGGCTATCTGATCGACGGCGTGCTGGCGGGAGAGCTTGCACTGCCGGCGCCGCCCGTGCCTGAGCCCTTCATCGACGTCGACGACATAGCCGAAGTCGTGGCGGCAGTGCTCAACGACGATCGTCATAGCGAGAAGATCTATGAGGTTACGGGGCCTCGCGCGCTCACCTTTGGCGAGGCCGTGGCCGAGATCGCCGCCGCGGCAGGACGCCCGATCCGGTATCGCCAGATCTCACCAGAGGAGTTCACCGCAGACATGCGCCGGGCGGGCGTTCCAGAAGATGTGACGGAGCTTCTGATCGAGCTCTTTACCGTTGTGCTCGACGGACGCAATTCGCCCGTCATGCACGGCGTCGAAGAGGTGCTCGGCCGACCGGCGCGGGACTTTGCAGACTATGCGCGCGAAACTGCAGCCACCGGTGTGTGGAGGGTATGACAATGATGCAGCCTGTCATCACTAGCCTTTTGTGGTTCTCCGCCCTCGGCTGCGCATTGCTCGGCGGCCTCTACTTCTCCTTCTCGGCATTCATCCTGACGGCGCTGAACCGCATCGAGCAAGCGGCCGGCATCGCGGCGATGAATTCGATCAACGTCGTCATTTTGAAGTCGCTGTTCATGCCGTTCTTTCTCGGCACAAGCCTTGCCAGTCTGGCGCTCGCCAGCATGGCGCTATTTCGCTGGGGAGAGCCCGGCAGCCTCGCGATGTTGAGCGGAGGGATCCTCTATGTCGTCGGCATGTCCGTTGTGACCATGATGTTCAATGTGCCGCTCAACAATGCCCTCGCCGCCGTCGAGCCCGCGAGTGCGGAAGGTGCGCAAGTCTGGGCGCGCTACCTGAAGGATTGGGCCTTTTGGAACCATGTGCGGACGATTGCATGCATCGCGGCCTCCGCGCTCTTCATCGGCGCGATCGCCGCGAGATAGGTCGGTAAAGTAGTGGCGGCTCGCGCGAAAAGAGAGCCGCCACCGCTAGTATCAACAATGGCCTTTAGTCTAGTCGTGCTTCCAGCGGCGCGATAGTTTCTCGCGGATCCCGCACGTCAGCATACTGGACCAGCGGTCTCGCGGCGATGCTCATCGTGGTGGCGACGGCGTTGCGCCACGGGGTTTCGCCAGCTGCGCCAGCACCTACCGGCGCTGATTTCCCCGCGCAACAACGCCCGCCTGTTAGCCAGTCATGTCATTGCGTTGGCGGCCAGCATCGCCCGCGAGAGGGCGAACTGTAGCGGGCGACCGCACCGTCGCGTCGTAGCGTCCAACCCTTCGCCGAATGATGCCAAATCCTGAAAGGATCACCTGTGCCCTTCAAAAGGACGATACGGGAAAGCAGGGTCGAGATTGCACCGATTGTGCCTGGCAGGGTCAAGCAGGTGATGGCGACCGGCCCCAGCAATAGGTTCTCCAGCTGTGTCGAACGCGAGCGGAGCGACGGTGCTCCGCCCCTGGCGACTGAGATTGCCGTCATGCACAGGTGTGGTGGCCGCTGCCTGGTTGAGATAGTCGATGATGCCGAAACGGCGCTACTGAGGCACGAGCGCAGCACGCCGCGTGCGGGTTCGACTGCTCGATTTGGACCGTTCGCCATGAGCCTTGGCGGTTACCGACGATGAGGCGCGCCCTTCGGCAACTTCACTATCTCAGTGTTGCGGCTCAGGTAGGCAGTTTCAGGCGTACCGCGGAAATGTGCCAGGTCGATCAGTCGGTTGTCAGCCGCGCATTGAGGCAGCTTGAGCACAATCTCGGGGTATCGCTGTTCGAGCGAACGCGCAGTGGTGTGCGACTGACTCCGGCAGGACAGCAATTCCTGGCCGAGGCATTGCCGGCCGTTGAACAGCTCGAGTCCGCAGGGCGCACCGCTCGGGCGGCGCGCAGAGCCGAGTCAGGCCTGGTGCGCATCGGGATACTGACGTCGCTGGCGGGCGGATTTCTACGGCAGCTTGTCCAAAACTACGCGGAAAGGCATCCGCAGGTCACCATCGACGTTCGTGACGGCGGCCGGAGGCAGCATCTCGCGGCCGTCAGAGCCCGGCGATTAGATGCGGCCATTATTACGGGTTCGGAACCTGTCCCGGGATGCGAAACGCGAGAGCTATGGCGCGAGAGGGTCCATGTCGCGCTACCTGAAGGCCATGCGCTAGCCGCCAGACTCAAGCTTGACTGGCAGGATCTCAAGGCGGAGCACTTCATCGTGAGCCGGGCGGAACCGGGACCCGAAGTGCATGACTACATCGTTCGTCGGTCTGCCGACTACAGCACCTACCCTGATGTCGAAGAGAAGGCGGCGCTGCAGGACACGCTCATGAACCTCGTCAGCCTCGGCCAGGGCATCACTCTCGTCTCAGCGGCGTGGACTGCGGTCAAGGTTCCAGGGCTGGTGTTTCGGCCGCTGACCGCCCGAGCCGACATCGTGCCGTTCAGCGTCGTCTGGTCATCGGAAAATGATAACCCAGCCTTTCTGCGATTCCTGCAGACAGCACAATTTCTCACAGATCGCGGGCGCGGTGTCTCGGTTGGAGATGGCGCAGCCGCTATGAACGGCTAGGTCTGCAAGCAGCCCCTATGTGTCTGGTGAGTTCGTTTGCGCCTTATTTTGCGCCTTCCGCGCCTTGGCGAACCCCCGATCAGTAAGCATGAAGCGCGCAAGCATTGGAGCGATCAGCTTCAACGGGTCGCTGATCTCCTGCCTGGTTTCCCGAGCCAGGACCTCGGCGTAGGCCACCAGGTCGCCATGAAGCGCCGCTGACAGTTCGATCGTCACCTTTACTGGCTTTTCGTCTGAGATTCGGCCGAGTTTCAGCTTGGTCATGATCACCCTCCATATCGTTCGAGGACGAGATCGCGCGTTACGATCACACGTACGGGAAACCCAGGCCGGATGGTGAGCGTGGGCGCGACGTTGAGCTGGCGGCGCACAATTTGCTGCCCCGCGTCGTTGATGGTGTCCTGGCCGCCATTGCGGATGGCCTGAATCAACCGGTCATCCTCGTTGGTGGCAAGTTCGGCGCCGATGCTCAGCAAGGTCGAGAGACCCGCGGCCTTGGCGAGATCCCACCAGTGATAATCCACGCCGTCCTCAAGACCGGCATAGCCTTGGGTGTCGGCGCCGGGCTGGCGTTCCAGCACGATGGAGCGGCCGTTCGGGAAGATCAGCCGGTTCCAGACAAGGAGGATCCGGCGCTGACCGAAGCCGACATCGTTGCTGTATTCGCCGATGATGCGCGTGCCCTGGGGGACGAGCAGCAGGCGGCCGGTCGGACTGTCGTAGATGCTCTCGGTGACTTGGGCCGTGATCTGCCCCGGCAGGTCCGATCGAATGCCAGTGATCAGCGCGGCCGGGATCACCGCACCCGCCTGCAGCACGTAAGGTGACGCGGGCGCCATCACACGGTCAGGAGCGACCGTGCTGCGATCGACGCCGGCATGGAGGAAGGCCATTTGCCGCTCCTGTGCGGTTGGAGCGGATTGCCCCGGCAATCCGAGACCGGCCAGGTCGGAAATCGGGAGAGCGCTGCCTCCGGGCATTCCCGGGGCGACCGCCGTTCTCGTCTCGGTCTGGAAAAACACGCGTGAGGTCCGCGCCGCTTCCTCCTCCGCCAGCCTGCGTTGCTCTTCAGGGTCCGCCGCCGGCGTCACGACGGGCGAAGGGTTCACAGGTTGGCCGCGGTTCTGCGCATCGAGCATCGGGCGCCCTAAGTCGCCCGGGAGCGGCGGTCCGAGGACAGGGCCGGTGTAGTCTCGCGGCAGGCCGGAAAGGCCGTCGGCCGTCGGCCGGTTCTCGGTCGAATAGAGCTCATCGCCGCTTCTCCCGGCATCACGGGTCTGGAGGGCGTAGATCATAGCGCCGCCGATGCCGATCGAGGCGACCAGACCAAGCCCGGCCAGCATCTTGCGCGATAACCGCGTGACCCTGGGCGGCTCCGCGCGGAGTCGCATGGTCGCGGCGGTAGCGTTTGACGCGCCCGAGAGGGGAGCGTCGTCGCTATCCCTCGTTTCATTCTCGCTCATGACGAGGGCCTCCCATCGGTACGGACGATCCGGACGGTCTGCTGGCGGTTTCCGCTGCCAAGACGCAGCTCGGCGGCGCCGAAGAGCCGGTCGACGATCAGGATGTTCTGGTAGATGCGGCTGTTGACGATCTGGGCTTCGCCGTCTGCGCCGATGACGAAGAGCGGCGGCATCTCGCCCTGCACGATGCCGCGGGGGAACTCGACATAGACGTGCCGGCCATCGTCAAAGACCGAAATCGGCCGCCACGGCGGGGTGTCGCCGGTCAGGCCATAGCGGTAGTTGCGCGCCGCCACGCTCGGGATGACCGGTGTCGTGGGAATGGCCTGCCGTTGCGAAGCGGGCGGCTGCGGATACGCCCAGGCGACAGCCGGCATATAGGGGCGCTCGCCCGAGCGCAGCTCGATCATGTACATGCGCCGGTCGGTGGTGATGACGAGGTTGGTCGAGAGATCCGGCCGTGTCGGCTTGACGAGGACATGGACCCGCCGCGAGACGCCGCTGCCGCTTTCGGTGTCGCCGATGATCCAGCGTGCCGTGTCACCGGCTGCGATCGGCCCAGCGCCCGTCAGACTTTCGCCGGGCTCGAGCGCGATATTGGTGATCTGCCCAGGCGCCCCATAGACCTGATAGAGGGCGCCTTCGCTCCAGGGATAGATCTGGATCGAATTGTAGTAGCCCTCGCGGCGCGGTTCGATCCGCGCAGCCGCATTGGCGTTCTGCACACGCCCGGTGGGCGTGGTTGCGGCCGCTCCGCCTTGCGAAGGGGTCCAGGCCGGCGGGATATGCAGCGGCCGAGGACGCTGGTCCGCGACGGCTGCCGGCAAGGCCGGCAGCGGTGGCACATCAGCGTCGTAGCTGATCTGCGGCGGCTTCGGCGACGTGGTGCAGCCAGCGAGTGCCGTGGCGGAAAGCAGGATTGCCGCAAACGCGGATTTACGGAAAAGCGGCTTCCCGGCATGGCGGGAAATCTGCCCGTTCATTGGCTCATCTCCCGTGACCAGTTGATGGCGTCGACGTAGATGCCGAGCGGGTTCGCCCTGAGCCGATCAGCGTTTCGCGGGACCTTCACGACGATCGTCAGGATGGCGGTCCACCGCTCTGTCGTGGCGAGCTGGCCGTTCTCGTAGCGCCGTTCCGTCCAGGCGACGCGGAAGCTGTCCGGGGACGCCCGGATCACGCTGGACACCTCGACGGCGACCTGCTGGCGCCCGACCCTGGTAAAGGGGTCATTAGCGCGGGCGTAATCGTTAAGCGCCGCGGCGCCTCGGTCGGTGGTGAATTCGTAAGCACGCAGCCAATTCTGCCGCACGATGATCGCGTCGGACGGGATCGAGCGAACCTGCTCGATGAAGCGGGCCAGGTGGAAGGCAATCTGCGGATCCGTCGGCTGGTAGGCAGCATCAGCCGGCGCCACCGCTTGCGCCTGACCAAGCTGATCGACCTGCACGACCCACGGCACTACGGTTCCGCGCGCCGATTGCCAGACCAGCGCGGTGGCGAAGCCGGCGGAGAGGATCAGCGAGCCGAAGGCCATGAGTCGCCAACTACGGGCCTGCACACGGGCGGATCCGATGCGTTCGTCCCAGACCTGTGCGGCACGCTGATAGGGAGTTTCGGGGGCCGGCGCCTTGCCGTAATGGGTGGAGGGACGTTTGAACATCAGCGATCGCCTTCGGAGAGATTGACGGAAGAGCCGCCGCCATGAGCATCGCCAGAGCGGACGGCGTGCGCCGTCGCCTGGACGGCATGGGTCATGCGTTGGGAGCGGCGCATGCGCTTCGCCCATTCGGGCGGGCCACCGGAGGAAGCGACGGCCGAGCCGCCGCCATCTCCGACGAGGTCACCACCGATGGTCCCCATCGACGAGGAGCCGCCGGTGGCTTCGAACGCCGCCATGCCGCCGGCATTGAAGCTCGAGCGCATGCTCTCGGTGGCGCGTGAGGTCGCACGGCGGAGCGGCGAGACGGCCGCGCTGCCGCCAACGCGGGCAATACCGCCGAGACCTGATGCAACGCCAGCCGCGCCCGACTTGCCGGCTGCGCTGAGGCTGTACGCTGTGGACGCTCCGCCTACGATCGCCGCGCCCCCCCCCGCGCAGCGGCGGCAGCGCCTCCGGCAAGCGCTGCACCGCCAGATGCAATCGTGCCGACGGCGCCGGTGCCGGCGGCGACCAGGCCGCCTGCCGCTATGCCCGTGCCTACCGCCGCACCGGCGCTGAGTTGCGGACCGCCGGAGACGATGCCGCTGGCGATGCCGGGGCCGAAGATGCCGAGGCCGAGCAGCGACAGCGCGGCAAGCACGATGGCCATGGCCTCATCGATGGAGGGGGTTGCGCCGCCGAAACCGGCGGTGAACTCGGAAAAGAGCCTCGAGCCGATGCCAATGATGACGGCGAGCACCAGAACCTTGATGCCGGATGAGATGACGTTGCCGAGCACACGTTCGGCCATGAAGGCGGACTTGCCGAACAGGCCGAACGGGATCAGCACGAAGCCGGCGAGGGTGGTGAGCTTGAATTCGATCAGCGTGACGAAGAGTTGGATGGCGAGAATGAAGAAGGCGAGCAGCACCAGTGCCCAGGCCAGGAACATGCAGGCGATCTGGATGAAGTTCTCGAAGAAGGACCAGTAACCCATGAGGCTGGAGATGGAGTCGAGTAGTGGCCGGCCCGCATCGAGGCCGGTCTGCGCGACCTTCCCGGGGCGCAGCAGGTCAGCTGTCGTGAATGCGGTTCCGCTCGCCTTAAGGCCAAGACCGGCGAAGCTCTCGAAAACGATGCGGGCGAGGTTGTTCCAGTTGCCGATAATGTAGGCGAAGACACCGACGAAGAGCGTCTTCTT
>NZ_AHAM01000213.1 GCF_000236565.1 Mesorhizobium alhagi CCNWXJ12-2
CGCCCGACGAGATCGCCCGCCGCCTGATCGAGCGGGCGGAACTCAGGAGCGTGCGCCTGTCGGCCGAAGCCTTCGACGCGCTGAAGACCTTTCTGGCCATTCATGTTCCACTCGCCGATGCCGCGAGCGCGCTGGAAAAATTCGCCGCCGGCTCCGGCCTGTCGCTGGGCGCGGCGCTGAACAATTTCGCTACCCGAGCCGCCGCGATTTCCGCTCACGGTCTGCCCGTCGAGACAATCCATTACGACGCCGCCTTCGGCCGCCCGCTCGACTACTACACCGGCCTGGTTTTCGAAATCGCCGTGTCGGGCTCCGACCGGCCGCTGGTTGGCGGCGGCCGCTACGACCGGCTGCTGACGCTGCTCGGCGCGCGCGACAAAATCCCCGGCGTCGGCTTTTCGGTCTGGCTCGACCGCATCGAAAGCCTGGCGGAGGGCGGCAAATGAGTAGGCAGGCGACGTTCCGGCTAAGGGAAGTTGGGCGTGACGCAGCCGCCCCCCTCCCCTCAAGGGAGAGGGGGGCGTCGGCGTTGCGACCTCCATCACAAAGAACGTGCCCGCGTTCAAGCGCCGCTCTCGGGAGCGCACGATGACCATCACGCTCGCCATCCCATCAAAAGGCCGGCTCCGGGAGCAGGCGCTGGAGGTGCTTGCCAAGGCCGGCTTCGCCGTCACTGTGCCCGGCGACGATCGCAAATACCGCGCCCGCATCGAGGGCCGGAGCGATGTGGAGGTCGCGTTCCTTTCGGCCTCGGAAATCGCCGGCGAAATCGGGCAGGGGACAGTCGATCTCGGCATCACCGGCGAGGATCTGCTGCGCGAAAATTTGGCCGACTGGGAATCGCGCGCCGAGATCGTCGCACGGCTCGGTTTCGGCCATGCCGATGTTGTGGTCGCGGTTCCCGAAATCTGGTTGGACGTCGACACGATGGCCGACCTCGACGATGTCGCCGCCGATTTTCGCCAGCGCCACGGCCGCCGCCTGCGCATCGCGACGAAATACTGGCGGCTGACGCAGCAGTTTTTTTCTCAGAAGCACGGCATCCAGGTCTACCGCATCGTCGAAAGCCTCGGCGCAACCGAGGGGGCGCCGGCGGCAGGGTCGGCGGATGTTGTCGTCGACATAACCACGACCGGCTCGACGCTGCGCGCCAACCATCTGAAGGTGCTGCAGGATGGCGTCATCCTGCGCTCGCAGGCCTGCCTGGCTTCCTCGAAGAAAGAGCGCAGCGCTGCCGACGAAAAGGCCGTCCGCTCAATTTCGGCTGCGCTCGCGAAGCTGGCGTAAATCTCACGCCGCCGCGGGCAAGAGCGCGCCGCGCAGGCCGCGCATGATGCCGGCGAGTTCGACGCATTCGTCGTGCCGGCGGCTGTTGCGCCGCCAGGCCAGGCAGACGGTCCGCGACGGCATCGGCTCGATGAACGGCACGATTTTCAGATCGCGCATGTCGCTCGCCGGCCCCATCGCCATTTCGGGGATAAGCGTGACGCCGAGCCCGTGCGCGACCATCTGGAGCAGCGTCGTCAGGCTGGTGGCACCGTAGCTCGCCATTGCCACAGGCTTGACGCTGCCGCACACCGACAGCGCCTGCTCGCGCAGGCAGTGGCCTTCCTCGAGCAGCATCAGCCGTTCCAGCGCCGGGCTTTCCGGCGGCACCGGCGGCGAGGCGAATTCCGGATCGTTGGCCGGCACCGCCAGGAAGAAGCGATCCTCGAACAGCGCCTCTGTGACCAGTCCCGGAGAATCGAGCGGCATGGCGGCGATGAAGCCGTCGAGGCGGCCGGCCGCGGTTTCCTCGGCCAGCGATCCGGTCACCGCCTCGCGCAGTTCCAGGACGAGCGTGGGAAAGCGCGCCTTCAGATCGGGCAGCACATGCGGCAAAAGATAAGGCGCGATGGTCGGGATAATGCCCAGCCGGAATCGCCCTTCCATAGCGGAGCGTCCGCGCCGGGCAATGCTCTCGACGCCGCGAATGTCGGCCAGGATCGTCTCGATGCGCGGCAGCAGAGCCTGCGCCTCGATTGTCATGGCCACGGACTTTCCGCCTCGCTCGAACAGCCGGCCGCCGAGCCGCGCCTCCATCTCGGAGATCTGCGCAGACAGGGCCGGCTGGGTCACGCCGGCAAGTTCCGCGGCCCGCCCGAAATGCAGGGTCTGGGCCAGCGCCTCGAAATATTCCATCTGACGGACAGTGAGTTTTATCATAAGGGAAAATTATCGACGGAAATAGAAAAGGCAATTTGTTTTTATGGCCGGACCGCTCTAGGCTGGAATAATTCCAGACTGGCCGGCTCGGTTCCGGACCATTGGACAAGCAATCACAGAACACGAGCGGAGAAGAAAAATGGACGCAAAAACTGACGAGAACGCCGGCAAATGCCCGTTCACAGGCGGTACCCGCGGACGCTCCAACCGCGAATGGTGGCCGGACCACCTGGACATCCAGATGCTGCATCACAATTCCACCTTGTCCGATCCGATGGGCGAGGATTTCGACTATGCCGAGGAGTTCAAGACCCTCGACCTCGATGCAGTGATCAAGGACCTGCATGCGCTGATGACCGACTCGCAGGATTGGTGGCCGGCCGACTTTGGCCACTACGGCGGTTTGATGATCCGCATGGCGTGGCACAGCGCCGGCACCTACCGCATCACCGACGGCCGCGGCGGCGCGGGCGCCGGCCAGCAGCGTTTTGCGCCGCTCAACTCCTGGCCGGACAACGCCAACCTCGACAAGGCGCGCCGGCTGCTTTGGCCGATCAAGCAGAAATACGGGCGGAAAATCTCGTGGGCCGACCTGATGGTTCTCGCCGGCAACGTCGCGCTCGAATCCATGGGCTTCAAGACGTTCGGTTTCGCCGGCGGCCGCGCCGATGTCTGGGAGCCCGAAGAGCTCTACTGGGGTCCTGAGGGAACGTGGCTGGGCGACGAACGCTACAGCGGCGAACGCCAGTTGTCGGAGCCGCTCGGCGCGGTGCAGATGGGCCTGATCTACGTCAACCCGGAAGGGCCGAACGGCAATCCGGACCCGGTCGCGGCGGCCAGGGACATCCGCGAAACGTTCTTCCGCATGGCGATGAACGACGAAGAAACCGTCGCGCTGATTGCCGGCGGCCACAGCTTCGGCAAGACCCACGGCGCCGGCGACCCGTCGCTGGTCGGACCGGAGCCGGAAAGCGGCGCGCTGGAGGATCAGGGTCTCGGCTGGAAGAGCAAGCACGGCACGGGCGTCGGCGCCGACGCCATCACCGGCGGCCCGGAAGTCACCTGGGTGCAGACGCCGACGCAGTGGAGCAATCTCTTCTTCAAGAACCTATTCGAAAACGAATGGGAGCTGACGACGAGCCCGGCCGGGGCGAAGCAATGGAAGGCGAAGAGCGGCGAGCAGAGCATTCCCGACGCCTTCGATCCGTCGAAGAAGCATGTGCCGACCATGCTGACGACGGACCTTTCTTTGCGGTTCGACCCGGCCTACGAAAAAATCTCGCGGCGTTTCTATGAAAACCCGGCCGAGTTCGCGGATGCTTTCGCCCGCGCTTGGTTCAAGCTCACCCATCGCGACATGGGTCCGAAGGTGCGCTATCTCGGCCCGCTCGTTCCGCAGGAGACGCTGATCTGGCAGGACCCGGTTCCGGCCGTGGATCACCCGCTGATCGACGAGCAGGACATCGCCGCGCTGAAGGCCAAGGTCCTCGCCTCCGGTCTGTCGGTGTCGCAACTGGTCTCGACCGCCTGGGCCTCTGCCTCGACCTTCCGTCGTTCCGACAAGCGCGGCGGCGCGAACGGCGCGCGCATCCGCCTCGCTCCGCAGAAGGACTGGGAGGTCAACCAGCCGGCCCAACTGGCGACGGTGCTGCAGAAGCTCGAAGCGATCCAGCAGGAGTTCAACGCTGTGCAGTCCGGCGGCAAGAAGGTTTCGCTTGCCGACCTCATCGTTCTTGCCGGCTCGGCAGCGGTCGAGAAGGCCGCGAAGGATGCCGGCATCGACGTGTCGGTCCCCTTCACCCCGGGTCGCACCGACGCCTCGCAGGAACAGACGGACGTTCAATCCTTCGCGCCGCTGGAGCCGCGTTATGACGGCTTCCGCAACTATACGAACAGCAGCAAGCCCAAATTCATGAAGCCCGAGGAAGCCCTGGTGGATCGGGCGCAATTGCTGACGCTGACTGGACCCGAAATGACGGTGCTGCTCGGTGGCCTGCGTGTCCTCGGCGCCAATGCCGGCGACTCCAGGTACGGTGTCTTTACCGAAAAGACCGGAACCTTGACGAACGATTTCTTCGTCAACCTGCTCGACATGGGTACGCAGTGGCAGCCGCTGGCCGGGTCCGAGGGCGTTTACGAGGGACGCGACCGCAAGACGAACGAGCCCAAGTGGACCGGCACCCGAGTCGACCTGATTTTCGGTTCGCACTCGCAACTGCGCGCCTACGCCGAAGTCTATGCCACCGCGGACTCGAAGGAGAAGTTCGCTAGGGATTTCGTGGCGGCGTGGAACAAGGTGATGAACGCCGATCGCTTCGACCTCGACGAGGGCCGGGCTGACTCGGTGACGCCCCTGCGGGAAGCGGCGGAGTAGTCTTCCGCTTCAAGAAGCTGACAGGAACGGCAGGCGCGGAGCAATCCGCGCCTGTTTTGTTTTTGGGAGCAGGCATCCGGAATTTGCGCAGTGCGCGATGCGGCGGCTTGTACGGCTCGCATCCGGCAGGTAGGCAGGCATTCTCGGGTTCACCGAAATAGGGAATACCAAAATGCGACTTGGCGGAAGGCTGGCGGCAGCCATCGAAGTGCTCGAGGATATCGAGAAGAGGCGCCGGCCGGCAGCCGATGCGCTGAAGGACTGGGGCCTTTCGCACCGTTTCGCCGGGGCGGGCGACAGAGCCGCGATCGGCAACATCGTCTACGACGCGCTGCGCCGCAAGCGTTCGGCCGGCTGGATGCTGGGCGACGACACTCCGCGCGCGATCGGCTTCGGCGCGTTGCTTCTGGAATGGCGCGAGACTGCACAATCGCTTAACCAGGCGCTCGAGGGCGACCGCTTCGCCCCGCCGCCATTGAGCTCCGAGGAACTGAACGCGATCGCCTCGCGCTCCCTCGACGACGCGCCCGAGGCTGTGCGTGCGGACTGCCCCGACTGGTGCGCGCCGCTTCTGGAGCAGGCCTTTGGCGCGGATTGGGTCGAAGAGGGCAGGGCGCTGGCGGCGCGGCCGCCGCTCGATCTCAGGGTCAACACCATCAACGCAAATCGCGACCGCATTCTCGGCGAACTGTCGGGCATGGGCGCGGCGGCGACCAGCCTTGCCTCGCAGGGCATTCGGATCCCACCGATCGACGGCAGCGGCCGCCACCCCAATGTGCAGGCTGAGCCGGCCTTCCAGAAGGGCTGGTTCGAGGTGCAGGACGAAGGCTCGCAGGTCGCCGCCGAGCTTGCCGGCGCCAAGCCCGGAATGCAGGTGCTGGATTTCTGCGCCGGCGCCGGCGGCAAGACGCTTGCTTTGTCCGCCATCATGGAAAATCGCGGCCAGATCTTTGCGCACGACGCCGAAAAAATCCGGCTGGCGCCGATCTACGACCGCATCAGGCGGTCGGACAACCGCAATATCCAGATCGTCACGAAGCCGGCCGAGCTTGTCGCCTTGCAGGGCCAGATGGACATCGTGCTGATCGATGCGCCGTGTACCGGCAGCGGAACCTGGCGGCGCCGGCCCGACGCGAAGTGGCGGCTGACGCATAGGCAGCTCGATGTGCGCAAGGGGGAGCAGGCGGCGATCCTCGACGCGGCCAAGGTTCACGTGAAGCCGGGAGGGCTGCTGGTCTACATCACCTGCTCTGTATTCGACGAGGAGAACCGCGCCCAGATCGGGCGCTTCGCCGCCGACAATCCTGATTTTTCTGCCGTCGATCACCAGGCGCTATGGGAAAGCCACTTCCCAGGCCGCGCGGACGCCGCCCGCATCGTGCCCAATGGCGGCATCGTGCTGACGCCGGCGAGAAGCGGTACCGACGGCTTCTACTTCGCCGCGCTTCGCTGCGCGGGCCAGACATAATTGTTGCATTGCAACATTCCCGCACCTTTGCGATAAAGTGAGTTGGATAAGCAGGGCATGGAATGATGGCCGCGACGATCGTATCCGCTCCCGATTACGAGGAGCGCGTGAGGAAATCCTTTGCGCGCCAGAGCGTCATGACGACGATTGGCGCCGAACTGACGCTGGTGACGCCAGGCACCGTCGAGATCGAGATGGCCTATTCTCCCGATCTCACTCAGCAGCACGGCTTTCTCCACGCCGGCATCATCTCGACCGCGCTCGATTCGGCCTGCGGCTATGCGGCATTCTCGATGATGCCCGAAAACGCCGCCGTGCTGACCATCGAATTCAAGGTCAATTTGCTCGCGCCGGGCAGGGGCGAACGGTTCCTTTTCCGTGGCTCGGTCACCAAACCCGGCCGCACCATAGTCGTCGCCGACGGCCAAGCCTACGCCTTTGCGGCGGACGGCGAGGCCAAGCTGATCGCCACCATGACCGGCACGATGATGACTGTGGTCGGCCGCGACGGCATAGAAGGCTGAGCCGTGATCGAGAGCGTCGCAGGCAAATCGATTCTTTTCGTCATGGCGGTCGACGCCGAATACGGCCCGCATCTGCAGCGTCTGATCTCTCCTTTCATGACCGGCGTCGGCCCGGTCGAATCCGGCGTGGCAATGGGCGCCGAACTGGCGCGGTTGCAAACCCAAAACGCGCTCCCCGATCTCGTCGTTTCGCTCGGTTCGGCCGGCAGCCGCACGCTCGAACAGACCGAAATCTACCAGGCGGTGTCGGTCTCCTACCGCGACATGGACGCGTCAGCGCTCGGCTTCGAGAAGGGCGCGACGCCGTTTCTCGACCTACCTGTTACGGTGCCCATGCCGCTCCGCGTCTCCGGAATCCCCGGGGCGTCGCTCTCTACGGGCGCGGCGATCATCTCCGGCACTGCTTACGACGCCATCGCCGCGGACATGGTCGACATGGAGACTTTCGCGGTGCTGCGCGCCTGCCAGCGTTTCGGCGTGGAGCTGATCGGCCTGCGCGGCATTTCCGACGGCGCGGCAGAATTGAAGCACGTCTCCGACTGGACGGAATATCTGCACGTCATCGACGAGAAGCTGGCTGCGGCAATCAAGACGCTGGAAGCTGCGCTCGAGAACGGTTCGCTGCGGATCGAAGGCAAAACAACGCGTTAGCGCCGCGCTTCGATTCAACGGATGGAATGGGCCGGCATCCGGTTCATTTGCCGGATGAAGGATTTGAATCGATCCGCGAGCGCGATGAATCGGATTGTTGGCGTTTGTCGGCAACCCATTGCGCCGACTCACTCTTTTCTTTAAATGCCCGCCATGAAAACCACCGATCACCCCGACACCGTCCTTATCATCGACTTCGGCAGCCAGGTGACGCAGCTGATTGCGCGCCGCGTTCGGGAGGCTGGGGTCTTTTCCGAGATCGTTCCTTTCCAATTGGCCGAGGAAGCGTTCCGGCGAATCCAGCCGAAGGCAGTCATCCTTTCGGGCGGTCCGGCCTCGACGACAGAAACCGGCAGTCCGCGCGCGCCGCAGATCGTGTTCGAGGCCGGCGTGCCGGTGCTCGGTATCTGCTACGGCCAGATGACGATGTGCGTCCAGATGGGAGGTACGGCCGAAAGCTCGGACCATCGCGAATTCGGTCGCGCCTTCGTGCAGGTCGAGAAGGAGTGTCCGCTGTTCGACGGAATGTGGGCGCCCGGCCAGCGCCACCAGGTCTGGATGAGCCATGGAGACCGGGTCATCTCGCTGCCCGAGGGATTCGAGGTGTTCGGCAAGTCCGAGGGTGCTCCCTTCGCGGTGTTCGGCGACCCCACGCGAAAGATGTACGGCATCATGTTCCACCCCGAAGTGGTGCACACGCCCGACGGCGCGAAACTCCTGCAGAATTTCGTGCACAAGGTCGCCGGCATCGAGGGCGACTGGTCGATGGCCGCCTACAAGGAAAAAGCTATCGAGACGATCCGCAAGCAGGTCGGCAGCGGCAAGGTGATCTGCGCGCTTTCGGGCGGCGTCGATTCTTCGGTCGCGGCGCTGCTGATCCACGAAGCGGTGGGCGACCAGTTGACTTGTATACTTGTCGACCACGGCCTGATGCGCAAGAACGAGGCGGCGGACGTGGTCACCATGTTCCGCGAGCACTACAATTTACCCCTGATCCTGGTCGATGCAGTGGACCGCTTCGTCGATGCCCTGGAAGGCGAGGCGGACCCGGAAAGGAAACGCAAAACGATCGGGCGGCTCTTCATCGAAGTGTTCGAGGAGGAGGCGAAAAAGCTCGGCGGCGCGGAGTTTTTGGCGCAGGGCACGCTCTATCCCGACGTCATCGAGAGCGTGTCATTCACCGGCGGCCCCTCGGTGACGATCAAGTCGCACCATAATGTCGGCGGCCTTCCCGAACGCATGAACATGAAGCTGGTCGAGCCGCTGCGTGAATTGTTCAAGGACGAGGTGAGGGTGCTTGGCAAGGAACTTGGCCTGCCCGAGCATTTCATCGGCCGCCATCCTTTCCCCGGTCCAGGCCTTGCCATCCGCTGCCCGGGCGGCATCACCCGCGAGAAGCTGCAAATCCTGCGCGAGGCCGACGCCATCTATCTCGACGAGATCCGCAAGGCCGGCCTCTACGATGCGATCTGGCAGGCTTTCGCGGTGCTGCTGCCGGTCCAGACGGTCGGCGTCATGGGCGACGGGCGCACCTACGAATTCGTCTGCGCGCTGCGGGCGGTCACATCAGTCGACGGCATGACCGCCGATTTCTACCACTACGACATGAGCTTCCTAGGAGCTGCCGCCACCCGCATTATCAACGAGGTACGCGGCATTAATCGCGTCGTGGACGATGTAACGAGCAAGCCTCCTGGGACGATCGAGTGGGAATGATTTTTGCCCATCCAAGAGTATCCGAAAATTCGCCACAGCGCGATTTAACCTCCTGAAAAATATAACCAATATTGCCGAAGCCTATCGGTATCTATCGGTGGGCATGGATCGAGTCCGGCGGCCCCGCTGACGGACCTTGCCCCCATTGATCAACCTGGAAATTGAAAGTACCGTCACGAGGAATGAGGCTCGTGACGGTACTTTTTTTGATCTAAAGCGTTGGTTTGAAAGCGCTTCTATCGCCATCTGCCTCCCAAAACGGTGTGACGGTACTTTTCGCGAGGTGGCCCAGGATGTTGACCGATGCAGCGCTCAAGGCGCTGAAGCCAAAAGAGAAAATGTACAAGGTGACGGACCGCGACGGTATGTACGTGCGCGTCGCCCCGTCGGGCGCCATCTCCTTCAGGCTTGACTATCGGCTGAACGGCCGACGGGAGACTGTGTATCTCGGCAAGTACGCCCGAGACGGGATCTCGCTCGCTCGGGCTCGCGAGCTATGCCTGGACGCGCGCCGAGCGATCGCAGAAGGGCGGTCCCCCGCCATCGAGAAGCAGCGGGAGAAGCGCCGGATCAAGGAAGCCAAGAGCTTCGGCGAGTTCGGCGAAAAGTGGCTGGTCAACGCGCCGATGGCCGACAGCACGCGCGCTATGCGCCGCTCGATCTTCGAGCGGGAGCTTATGCCGGTCTGGCGGAACCGTTTGCTGATCGAGATCACCCCTGATGATCTTCGAGCCCATTGCGCCAAGATCGTGGAACGAGGCGCACCGGCGACGGCGATTCATGTGCGCGATATCCTGAAGCAGATCTACGGCTTCGCCATTCTCCATGGCGAGAAGGTCGCAAACCCGGCCGATGACGTCGGGCCCGCTTCGATCGCCACCTTCACACCCAAGGACCGCGCGCTCTCGCCGACTGAGATCCGCATCATGCTCAAGCAGCTCGAGAATGTAGCGACGCTGCCGACAATCCGCCTCGGCATGAAGCTCTACCTCCTCACCATGGTCCGGAAGGGCGAGCTGCAGGACGCGGTTTGGGACGAGGTCGATTTTGACAACGCCGTCTGGACGATACCGAAGGAGCGCATGAAGCGATCGAAGCCGCACAACGTCTACCTGTGCCGGCAGACCCTCGACATCATGATCGCGCTCAAAACTTGCGCCGGTAACTCACGGTACTTGCTGCCTTCCCGATACGATGCGGACGCCCCAATGTCGCGCGCGACCTTCAATCGGGTGACCTACGCCGTCGTCGAGCAGGCGAAGAAGGAGGGGCTGCCCCTAGAGCCGTTTACCGTCCACGATCTGCGGCGCACGGGATCGACGCTTCTGAACGAATTGGGCTTCAACCGCGACTGGATCGAAAAGTGCTTGGCGCACGAGGATGGGCGCTCGTCGCGCGGCGTCTACAACAAGGCGGAGTACGAGGTGCAGCGCCGACATATGATGCAGGAGTGGGCGGATATCGTTGACGCCTGGGTCGACGGTCGGAAGCATGTCCCCACGCTCTTGCCGCCAGCTATGCCCTTGATGGAGCTTGATCCC
>NZ_AHAM01000212.1 GCF_000236565.1 Mesorhizobium alhagi CCNWXJ12-2
TTCGCTCCTCCTCATCCTGAGCTTGTCGAAGGATGGGGAGCGAAGCAAGCCTCGAAGCACAATCGCCAGGGCGGCAACGCAGCGTGGCAAAGGAGAAGTACGTGCAGGGGACAGTTTACTTTCTTTCCGCAGAAAGGCGGCGGCGGTCGAGGTGTTCGCGCGGGCGGAAAAAAGTAAACTGTCCCCTGCAGCAAACGGGGAGGGCGATGAAGACGCGTTACGCCCTTGTAAGATGGACATAGAGCGCCGTGCCCAAACCCTTGCCGCCCTATGCACCATCGGTTAGGACACCCGCGCCGCCTTTGGCGCACGACATTATCCAGCAAAGCGACAGATCATATGGCCGACACATCATCCCGAACCAAGGCGCGGCAGCCGCGCGGCTTTGTCGACCGCTCGCCGGAAGACATCCGCGCCACCGAGAAGATGACGGCCGCGATCCGCGAGGTTTTCGAGCTCTACGGCTTCGAGCCGGTCGACCAGCCGATGATCGAATACACCGATGCGCTGGGCAAATTCCTTCCAGACCAGGACCGGCCCAACGAGGGCGTGTTCTCGTTCCAAGACGATGACGAGCAGTGGCTGTCGCTGCGCTACGATCTCACCGCGCCGCTCGCCCGCTATGTCGCGGAGAATTACGAGCGCCTGCCAAAACCCTACCGCAGCTACCGCACCGGCTGGGTGTTCCGCAACGAGAAGCCGGGGCCTGGCCGCTTCCGCCAGTTCATGCAGTTCGACGCCGACACGGTCGGCACGCCGGGCGTGGCTGCCGACGCCGAGATGGCCATGATGATGGCCGACGTGATGGAGGCGCTGGGCATCAAGCGCGGCGACTACGTCATCCGCGTCAACAACCGCAAAGTGCTCGACGGCGTGCTGGAGGCGATCGGCCTCGGCGGCGACGAGAACATCGGGCGAAGGCTGACGGTGCTAAGGGCGATCGACAAGCTGGACAAGTTTGGGCCGGAAGGCGTGCGCCTGCTGCTCGGGCCTGGCCGTTGGGACGGTGGCAGGGAAGGCGAGGGGGATTTTACCAAGGGTGCGGGGCTGGATGACGATGGTATCGCGATGATATCCAAATGCTTGTCTGTGGCATCTTCATCCTACCTGATTTCCGACGAGTACGGCGATGTTTCGTCCGCGACTGGACCGGACGATGAATGGATTCAAGTCGATGACGGCAAGCAGGTTCTCTATGACAACGAAGGCGTAATTGGGCGTTTGGAACTCGAGATGCCTTCAAATGCTTTGCTTCAACAAGGACTTAGCGAGTTGGAAGTGATCGCGAATCTCGTCGCGTCAGCCGGATATGGCACCAAACGAATCCGCATCGATCCCTCCGTCGTCCGCGGCCTCGAATACTACACCGGCCCGGTCTACGAAGCCGAATTGCTCGCCGAAATCCCCAATGAAGAGGGAATAATCGTCCGCTTCGGCTCGGTCGGCGGCGGCGGGCGCTATGACGGGCTGGTGTCCCGTTTCGGGGGGGAGCCGGTGCCGGCGACCGGCTTTTCCATCGGCGTCTCGCGCCTGATGACGGCGCTGAAGAATCTCGGCAAGCTAGACATGTCGGACGTGATCGCGCCGGTCGTGGTGCTGGTCATGGACAAGGACACCGAAAGCCTCGGCCGCCACCAGAAGATGGTAGCAAAACTTCGCCAGGCCGGCATCCGCGCCGAAATGTACCTCGGCGGCGCCGGCATGAAGGCGCAGCTCAAATACGCCGACCGCCGCGGCTCGCCTTGCGCGGTTATCCAGGGCGGCGACGAGCGCGCGAAGGGCGAGGTGCAGATCAAGGATTTGATTGAAGGCAAACGCCTGTCGGAGGAGATCACCGACAACGTCGCCTGGCGCGAAGGCCGCCCGGCGCAGGTGACGGTGGCTGAAGGCGAGCTGGTGGAGGCGGTGCGCAGGATTCTGGACGCGCAGACGAAGGATAGGGCGGGTGGCAAGTAACCGACGTGGAACGCCGGCGCTGCCAATTCTCCCTTCTCCCCCTGTGGGAGAAGGTGGCCGAGCGAAGCGAGGTCGGATGAGGGGTGTTGGACGGAGTGCGACGCCGCAGTCAGCACGATTCCAGGCGCTGACCGATATAACGCCCGCAACACCTCGTTTCTTCCAGCACCCCTCATCCGTCGCCTGCGGCGACACCTTCTCCCACAAGGGGAGAAGGGAGGGTTGCCGCCCATGACCCGCTACCCCGCCATCGCCCCGAAAATCCTAAAACTCTTCGCCGAGCGCGGGACGGACCCCGTCGAAGTGGCGGTGCTGCAGCCGGCCGACCCGTTCCTCGATATGGCCGGTGAGGATTTGCGCCGCCGCATTTTCTTGACCGAAAGCGAGACCGGGCAGACGCTCTGCCTCAGACCCGAATTCACCATCCCCGTCTGCCTAGACCACATCAGCTCGCAGGCCGGCACGCCGCGCCGCTACGCCTATCTCGGCGAGGTGTTCCGCCAGCGCCGCGAGGGCCAGGCCGAATTCTTCCAGGCCGGCATCGAAGACCTCGGCGAAAAGAACACGGCGGTAGCCGATGCGCGCTCGGTCGCCGACGCCCACGCGCTGCTCAGGCTCGCGCTGCCCGGCCGTGAGCTGAAGATCACGCTCGGCGACCAGACGATCTTCGAGGCGGTGTTGGCCGCGCTAGGCCTGCCGCGCGGCTGGCGCATGCGGCTCGCCCGAGCCTTCGGGTCAAGCGACATGCTGGCCACGGCACTTGCCGACCTCGCCACGCCGCCGCGCAACAATTCGCTCGCCGAACCGGTCGCCTCGCTCGTCACCGACGGCGATGCCGGCCGGCTGGCCGCCCACATCGCGGCCGGCATGGAAGAGGCCGGCCTGTCGCCATCGGCGGGCCGCAC
>NZ_AHAM01000211.1 GCF_000236565.1 Mesorhizobium alhagi CCNWXJ12-2
TTGGCAATTCCATCAAAAGCCAAGCGACTAATGGATGCCGCCCATGACCACTTTCACCCCCGCCACTGCCGCCGGCACCCTCTCCGCCGTCCAATGGGCGCTGGCCGAGGAATCGCCGCTCGAAATCGTCGGCCACGGCTCCAAGCGCGGCATCGGCCGTCCGCTGCAGACGGAGCACACGCTCGACCTCTCGAACCTCTCCGGCGTCACGCTCTACGAACCCGCCGAACTCGTTCTGTCGGCCAAAGCCGGCACGCCGCTCGCCGAAATCGAGGCGCTGCTTACGGCCAACAACCAGCAGCTCGCCTTCGAGCCGATGGATTACGGCCCACTGCTCGGCGGGCAGCAGGGCCGCGGCACGATTGGCGGCGTGCTCGCCGCAAACCTTTCCGGCCCGCGCCGCCTCAAGGCGGGCGCGGCGCGCGACCATATCCTCGGTGTGAACGCCGTCTCCGGCCGTGGCGAGGCGTTCAAATCCGGCGGCCGCGTGGTCAAGAACGTCACCGGTTACGATCTGTCGAAACTCATGGCCGGTTCCTGGGGCACGCTGGCCGTCGCTACCGACGTCATTTTCAAGGTGCTGCCTGCCGCCGAGACCGAGACCACGGTTGCCATCCGCGGCCTGCTCGACGAAGAGGCCACGGCCGCGATGGCGCTCGCGGTCGGTTCCAGCGCCGAAATCTCCAGCGCGGCTCACCTGCCGGAGGGCATTGCCGGCCGTGTAGCCGGCGGTGCGATCGGCGGCGACGCGGCGACGCTGCTGCGCATCGAAGGTTTTGGCCCGTCCGTCGCCTACCGCGCAGCCGCCGTGAAGGACCTCCTCAAGGCCGCCGGTCCGATCGACGAGATTTCCGGCGAAGCTTCAAAGGCGCTCTGGCGTGACATCCGCGATTGCACACCCTTTGCCGACGGTGCCGAGCGCCCCGTCTGGCGGGTCTCGATGCCCCCCTCCGAAGCCCACAAAATGACGCTGGCGCTGCGCATGCAAACGCCCGCCGAGGCGTTCTACGACTGGCAGGGCGGCTTGGTCTGGCTGCGCATGCAGGCCGACCCGGAAGCCGACCTGCTGCGCGCGCTGGTGAAAAAATTCGGCGGCGGCCACGCAACACTTGTCCGCGCCAGCCCCTCGCGTCGCGCGTCGCTGCCCGTCTTCGAACCGCAGCCGCCGACGCTCGCCGCGCTCTCGGCGCGGCTGAAGAGCGAGTTCGATCCCAGGGGAATTCTCAATCCGGGCCGGATGGTGGCCGGCGCGCCGTCTGCTAAGCTCGCCGAAGCCTGATACGAGGAGGAGAAGATGAGCGATACCAACACCGGACCGTCCGCGCCTCGCCAGACCGACCGCTGGCTCGAACCTGGCCCGACCAATGTGCAGGTTATCTACATTCTCTATCTCGCCGGCCTTGTCATCGGCATCAGCGGCCTCGTCGCCATCGTTCTGGCCTACATCAACCGCGGCAAATCCGAAGCTTGGATCGAAACACATTACACCTGGGCGATCCGCACCTTCTGGATCGGCCTGCTCTACGCCTTGGTCTCGGTGATCCTGATGTTCGTGATGATCGGCTTCCTGTTGATCTTCGCGACCGCCGTCTGGTTCATCATCCGCTGCGTCATCGGCCTGCAGATGGTCGGCCGCAACGAGCCGATCAGGAACCCGGAAAGCTGGATGATCTAGGAACGGCAAAGCAGTGCAAACCTCCTTCACCCTCGCCCAACTCGCCGATCCGCATGTTGCGGAGTCGGAAAAGATCCTGCGCAAATGCGTGCATTGCGGCTTCTGCACGGCGACCTGCCCGACCTATGTGACGCTCGGCAACGAGCTGGATTCGCCGCGCGGACGGATTTATCTCATCAAGGACATGCTGGAGAACGGCCGGCCGGCGGACAAGGAGGTTGTCACTCACATCGACCGTTGCCTGTCATGCCTGGCCTGCATGACGACGTGCCCCTCCGGGGTCAACTACATGCATCTGGTCGACCACGCCCGCGTTCACATCGAGAACACCTACAAACGCCCGCTGCCCGATCGCATGATCCGGGCTCTGCTCGCCGCCGTGCTGCCCTATCCCGGGCGCTTCCGCGCGGCGCTGAAGCTGGCGCGGCTCGGCAGGCCGTTCGCAAGACTGTTCGAGGCGGTTGGCCCGCTGCGCCCGCTTGCGGCGATGCTGAGGCTGGCTCCAACGTCCATCCCGCAGACTTCCGCGAAGGCATCGCCGGCAGTTTATCCGGCTGCCGCAGGAGCCCGTCGCGGGCGTGTCGCCATTCTCACCGGCTGCGCCCAGCCCGTGCTCGATCCGGGCATCAACGAGGCGGCGATCTCGCTGCTGACCCGGCTCGGCGTCGAGGTTGTCCTGCCGCAGGGCGAGGGCTGCTGCGGCGCGCTGGTGCATCACATGGGCCGCGAGGAGCAGGCGCTGGCCTCGGCCCGGCAGAACGTCGACGCCTGGATGCGTGAGATCGAAAGCGGCGGCCTCGACGCCATCATCATCACCGCATCCGGCTGCGGCACGACAATAAAGGATTACGGCTTCATGCTCCGGCTCGACCCGGCCTATGCGCAAAAAGCTGCGAAAATCTCGGCGCTGGCCAAGGACATCACCGAATATCTCGCCACGCTCGAGCTGCCGGAGCCGGCCCAAAAGCCCGGCCTCACTGTCGCCTATCACTCCGCCTGTTCGATGCAGCACGGCCAGAAAATCAAGCGCCAGCCAAAGGAGCTTCTCGCCCGCGCCGGTTTTCTGGTGAAGGAGCCGCGCGAGGGGCATCTGTGCTGCGGCTCGGCCGGCACCTACAACATCATGCAGCCTGAAATTTCGGCCCAACTGCGCGACCGCAAGGTGAAGAACATCGAGGCCACCGGTGCCGACATCATCGCCACCGGAAATATCGGCTGCATCACCCAGATCGCCTCCGCGGCGAAGTTGCCGATCGTGCACACGGTCGAGCTGCTCGACTGGGCCTATGGCGGGTCGAAGCCGGCGGGCGTGCCGGAGGGCAGGGCGATGGAGGCGGCGGAGTGAGCGGAGTTCGTGCGTCCTTCGAGGCTCGCGGTGTTCGCACCTCAGGATGAGGGAGGATGGTGCCGCACGTTACCCCGATATGTCGGAGTTAATGCATCATTAATGATGCATGTAGCTGACGACGAGTAACGGTATGCCGAGCTCCCTGGAGTGCAGGCGATTTCCCACCTCCCTCATCCTGAGGTGCGAGCGCAGCGAGCCTCGAAGGACGCACCGCCGTCACTCCGCCGCGAACTGCCGCTCGCTTGTCCCATATGTCTCCCGGTACAGCGCCCTTTGCCTGTTGAGCGCCACCATCGTGTTCCTGAGCAGGATCGCCACCGTCACCGGACCGACGCCGCCCGGCACCGGCGTGATCCACGACGCCACCTCCTTCACGCTGTCGGTGTCGACGTCGCCGACGATGCGCGTCGAACCGTCGGCAAGCGTCTCGGCATTGATGCCGATGTCGATGACGGCCGCGCCCGGCTTCACCATGTCGGCCTTGATCAGCCGCGGCTTGCCCACCGCCACGAACAAAGCGTCCGCGCGTCTTGCGTGCGCCGCCACGGATCGCGTCATGTGGTGGCACACGGTCACCGTCGCGCCCTCACTCATCAGCAGGAAGGCGATCGGCTTGCCGACGATCTCGGAATGGCCGACCACCACCACCTCCAGCCCTTTCAGATCGAGCCCGGTCGCCTTCAGCAGCTCCACCGACGCCGCCGCCGTGCAGGGCGCAAGGTCGAGCTCGTTGTAGACGATGTTGCCGATCGAGGCCGGATGCATGCCCTCGACATCCTTCAGCGGATGGACCGCCGCCTGGATCGCCTTGATGGGAATGTGTGCCGGCACCGGCCGCTGGATGATGATGCCGGTGACGCGCGGGTCGGCGTTCATGCCGTGGATCGCCGCTTCCAGTTCGCCCGCCGTCAGCTCGGCCGGAAAGCGCCGTTCCTCGAAGTCGATGCCGGCAAGCTCGGCCTTGGCGCGCTGGTTGCGCACATAGACATCGACCGCCTCGACGTCGCCCACGGTGATCGAAACCAGCTTCGGCCGAAAACCTTCGGCCGTCGCGCTTTCGGCCGCGGCGCGGACTTCGGCGATGATGCGGGCGGCGACCGGCCCGCCCTTCAGATAGCGCGTATCGTCGAGCGGCATCGGCATCTCCTCTGCGGGGGAGGGAAGTTAGAGCATGATCCCGAACCGAAGGTCAGCGGCGCAAAAAGTCGCGGACTTTCCATCGGGATCAGACAGTCGGACGGAACTGTCGGCCGGCAGTTAGCAGGCCGGGAACGAGAAAGGGCAGCACGGATGCGAACCGTGCTGCCCTTCCTGCGACGTGAGCGCAATCTTCAAACGAAAAAGCGGCCGCGGCATTCGCGCCGGGCCGCTCCCGGACCGGCCGCCCCTACGGCATCGGCCCGTCCCCCGTTCGAAAATTACATCACCACGACCTTCGTCCCCACGTTAACCCGCTCGTAGAGCTCGATAACATCCTCGTTGCGCATGCGTATGCAGCCCGACGACACTGCGCCGCCGATCGTCCAGGGCTGGTTGGTGCCGTGGATGCGGTAGAGCGTCGAGCCGAGATAGAGCGCCCGCGCGCCGAGCGGGTTTTCCGGCCCGCCGGCCATGTGCACCGGCAGATGCCGGCCCTTGGCGCGCTCGCGTGCGATCATTTCCGCCGGCGGGCGCCAGTCCGGCCATTCGCGCTTCTGGGTGACCTTGTGGGTGCCGGCCCATTCGAAGCCGGGCTTGCCGGTGCCGACGCCGTAGCGCCGCGCTTGGCCGCCCTCCAGCACCAGGAACAGAAAATTCTCGCGCGTATCGATGATGATGGTGCCCGGCGCATGCGGGCCGTCATAGGCAACCGTCTGCGGCAGGTAGATAGGGTTCATTTCGCGGCTGGGCTGGACCTTGGGCTTGGCCGGCGCCTGCACCGCCGCCGTGCGAATCCGCTCGGGTCCGATCTCGCGGTAGCGCGGCGCAGGCTGCACCTCGACGCCGAACGAATTCTGCCGCCGCAGCTGCCGCCGCACGACCTTACCCGGCTTGCGGCCGAGCTGCATCACCCAGGGCGCGGAAAGATCGGGGCTGACCACCACCGGCGGACGCTCGATATAGCGGTCATTGGCGGTGGCGGGCGTCGCGGCAAGCGCGGCGACAGACACAAGGAACAAAAGACTCTTCATGAACATGCACTCTCGGTCGGGTAGTCATGGGTTGCGGGAAAACGGCCGCTTGAGCCGATGGTTGACCGGTTCCGGCAAGGAATGCGTGAATCGGAATGCGTAAAAGGCCGTTTTGTCAGTAAACTTTTCGGTGTGGTTACCGGCCGGTTCAGGAATCTGGTAAAGGCCCGGTAAAGCAGGCGGTTTGCACCGTTAAGGATTGGGTTTGACGTCATGGATGAGGTGAAGACTGGACTGCTCGAAGGCGCGGATGGGGTCACCCGCTGCTCCTGGCCCGGCACGCTGCCCGACTATCTCCACTATCACGACCACGAATGGGGCCGGCCGGTCGCCGACGACAAGAGGCTGTTCGAAAAGATCTGCCTCGAAGGTTTCCAGTCCGGCCTGTCCTGGCTGACGATCCTGCGCAAGCGCGAGAGTTTCCGGGAGGCTTTCGCCAGCTTCGACTATGAACGCGTCGCCGAGTTCGGCGAGGCCGACATCGAGCGGCTGCTCGGCAATGCCGGCATCGTGCGCCACCGCGGCAAGATCGTCTCCACCATCAACAATGCCAGGCGCGCCCGCGAAATGGCGGACGAGGCGGGTTCGCTCGCGGCCTGGTTCTGGAGCCGCGAGCCCGGCGCGGACGAGCGGCCGGCGGTCGTAGATTACAGGGCGCTTACAGCAAACCCCACGACGCCGGCTTCGACCCGCATCTCGAAGGAACTGAAGAAGCGCGGCTGGAGCTTCGTCGGCCCCACCACCGTCTATGCCTTCATGCAGGCCATGGGCCTGGTCAACGACCACATCGAAGGCTGCGCCTGCCGCGCCGAGGTGGAGAAGCAGCGGGCGGCGTTCAAGCGGCCGGGGTGAGGGGCTTCCCCTATCTCTCCCTTTGTGCAGGCAACTGCAGATGCCCCTCCACCGCCTTCGGCGGTCCCCCTCCCCCGCTTCGCAGGGGAGGAACCAGCGCCGCCGCTGCTGATCCTCCCGGGGAGGGGGACCGCCGAAGGCGGTGGAGGGGGCGCTGCGAGCCTCAAACGTGGATAGAATCCACCTTCATTTCGACTCGTTCACAAAAAGAACTGTTGCGGATCAATGGCATAACAGCCGGCGGGAAGAATCTTCGCACCGGATTTGTTCACACA